>PUMX01000055.1 GCA_003552485.1 Candidatus Hydrogenedentota bacterium | reverse complement strand
CTTCCTTACTGAGATCCGGGCTTACTGCGTGAAATTGATGCCGCAAACCCGTGGCAAGGGCGGAAATCAGCGCGTAACGCCAACCGGCGCGGTCATGGTAGAGATACCATGGATAATGCTCGGCGCCGGGATACTGGGCGTCGGGACACGACTCGGGATCAGGCCCCACCGAGTTTACCAGCTTCGCCTTGGGCAACAAGAAATCCATGGAGCGCCGTGCGTATAGCCGGTTCATGTCCCCAAACAGGCGGCCAATATGCAGGTCCGGCAAGGCCAACGGATGATCCTCGGCCATCAGGCTCACGCTGTCGAAAAGCCGGGCGGCGCCGGACCCATAACTGGCGTAAGCGCCGGCGCCGCTTAGCGTCCCCCCTGATTCCCTGAGCGCTGCCGCGACCTCGACCAGACCATGAAACGCGGTTTGAAGCGATTCGACGCCCGGGGCGTGGCCGTGGCTCGTATTGTGACACGCGACAATCGGAGCGCCCCGCAGAAGCACCTGCCGGAATCCATAGCGCTCCATTTGCTGCACAGAGTGTTCGACAAGATACTCACAGAACTCGCTGGAGCCAAAACACGCGCCCATCCCCGGATCCATGGCCGACCCGTCCTCGGCCAATGCAACCCAACTGAGATTGTGCCCCCGCTCTCGGGCCAACACCATGGAGGCATAGATGTGCTTCGCCGCCATCCGCGAAAGCACCGTGCGCAGCAACGGATAAGCATCCGGATTGATTAGCATAGCGGGCAAGAGCACGTACCGGGCGCCAAGCATTCCACACTGATCCAACACCTCAAGCTCGCTTGGCCCACAACGGCCAGCCTTGCGACCCATAAGCTCTACTTCCGGCAATGCGCTGGCTCCCGCACCCCGCAGTAGGTACTGTTGAAACCATTGAACCTCGCCCGCGTCCAATTCCGCGCCCGTCTCGTGATATGGATTCTTGCGATACCGGCCTGTTAGCTCACAAATCCCGATGTGCGCGGTCTGAGACTGATAGCTCCGGCCAGCTTCAATATGCACGCCAGGATAAAAAAAGAACTCAAAGTTGTCCTCGCTTGCCTCTGCGAAATAACCGGGGTAATCAATGAAGTAAAACATCCCAGCGCGTTCGCCCCGCAAGAACACTATCGGGAAGTACATGCCTCCATCATGAATATGCATCGTGTACCCAGAACGCACATGATGGGCAAACAACGTAACCCGGCGCAGCAGCCCGCCGGAACGCACGCTGTGAATCACGGCAAGCTTTTGAAAGAAATGGTTGCCCCGCGCCAGCACGTAGGAAACATCCACCGAGAACGCCTCAAAGTTTAATTGGACGCTCACGGAGGAAACGTCCGCTGAACCTCGGGCCTCCGGTTCCCCCATAACGGCGTTCGCGCCGCTCAACTTTGTGTCCTCGAACCAAGCCTCGAACAGCCGGTAATCGAGGTTAAACATCTCCCCTACTTCCTTGTGATAGAATTCAGCGCCTCGCGTGGCGTCAGCCTTGAACGGTATACGCGTTTCCAGCAGACCATTGCCGAGGATGCCAAACCCATCCTCGACCCGTGCATAGGTGGCCGCCTGCCGGGAAGGACGTTTATCCAGATCAAGGTGGGGAAACAACTGCGCTCGGTTTTCGCTCATCGCAAGACCTTTCTTTTCGAATATACATTAGTCTACCAGAACTTATTGAGCATCTTCAATATTAATATCATAAAATATTAAGCGGCCTCATTTTACGTATTAGAAACTGCCCGACAGCATGCAGGATCAGACAGACAGACGGACCATCTGGCGCCATTGTTTTCATGGCAACGCCCGAACATGGTACGCTTGAGTATCGAGGTCTTGGCGGGGCCGTATTGTCGCCACGCATCACGAACCGCATAGCGGACGAAGGTGCAACGCTTTTCCAGACAAACCTACGACGCTTCTCATGGAGTGCTTGCGGTGGGTGAGGCCGTCGCACACCCCAGTGTTCCCTTCGATTAAGCTGGGTTACAGTTGCTACTAGTAAACTGATAAGGACCCTCTGAACCCGTGTTAGAACAATGCAACCAATCATACGGAAGTGTAGGGCGCGTCATTTGGCTGCCGCCTGCGGTAGTCGCCGTGGCGTTGCTCGCGCTGGGCGGGGCAACCGAGGTAGATGCGGAGACCATCGCTTATGAGGTTGAATTCCGCGGCATACCCGACAACACGTTGCGTAGAATGCTCGAGGAGGCGTCCGACACGTTAGGTCTCCGCGACCGTCCGCCGGCGACGCTGGCGCTGTTGCGCCGGCGGGCCCAGGGCGATCTGTCCGCGATGGAGAACGCACTCCACAGCCAGGGTTTCTACGCTGGGGCGGTCGAAGTAACGATACAAGAGGAAGAAACGCCGGTCCGGGTGGTGTTCGACATTGAACGCGGACCTCGTTACCGCTTCGGTGAAATCACCTTGAAACTGGCGCCCGACGCCGAACCGCCCCCCTTCCCCTTGCCATCTCCCGCTGAATTCGAGATTCGTCAAGGCGATCGCGCTTTGAGCAGGACCATACTGAATGCCGAGCGTGCGATTCTTCGCTACCTCACGTTGAAGGGGTATCCTTTTCCCTTGATGGAGACCCGGCGCGTCGTGGTTGATCATGCTGAGGAATCGGTCAACGTCACGTACGTGCTTCGTCCTGGCCCGTACGCCGAGTTTGGACCGGTCACTTTCGAAGGGGCTGAATCGGTCAAGGAGGATTTTCTTGCCGTGAAGTTGCCTTGGGAAGAAGGCGACCCCTATGACAACCGTCTTCTGAGAAGAGCTCAGGAAAATCTGGGCGATACGGGCCTGTTTGCGCTCACGCGTGTGACGGCCGCCAGCGAGGTCGATGAAGCAGGCCGGCTGCCTATTCACGTTGAACTCAGCGAACGCAGGCCCCGCACCATCCGCGCGGGCGTGAGCTACAAGACCGATGAACGCTTCGGCGCGCGGCTCGCGTGGGAACACCGTAACCTCTTTCAGCGCGCTGAGCGTTTAACGCTTGGGGCCGGGGTCTCGGGCATTAGCACGTACGGAGAGGCCAGCTTTGAGAAGCCGGTCTTCTCACATCCAGATCAGACGCTCCGTCTCCAGTTCCGCGCCGCCGAAGACCGGCCCGACGCTTACGACAGTCTTTCCCTGATGACCTCGGCCATGCTTGAGCGTCGCCTGAGCCCAAGGCTGGTCGTCGGCGGAGGCATTCGGCTCAGGGCCGCGGAAGTCGAGCAGTTTGAACAGATTCAACGAGCCGGGCTGATCGCGTTGCCCTTATTTCTAGACTGGGACGGCCGCGACGATCCATTGAACCCGACGGAAGGCGCCCATCTGAACGTTCGCATCGCTCCTTACCATGATGTGGGGGGACATGACCTCGGATACCTAAGAGCTTTTGTTTCCGGCGCCGGCTACTTCGAAGCTATCGAGGACCCGTCCCTGGTGTTGGCGGCCCGCGGCGGATTGGGGCTAATGTATGGCACGGAACGCGAAGACATTCCTGCGGATGAACGGTTCTATGCCGGTGGCGGCGGTTCGATCCGCGGTTACCCCTATCAAACCGTCGGGCCACTGGTCGACGATATCCCGACTGGCGGACTTTCGCTTGTGGAGCTGTCTCTCGAAGCACGTTACCGGTTTACCGACACCATGGGCGTCGTCGCCTTTTTGGACGGAGGCAACGTGTACGAGACCGAGTATCCCGAAGTCTGGGACGATTTACGGTGGGGCGCCGGCCTGGGATTCCGTTACTACACCCCCATTGGCCCGCTTCGGGTGGACATTGCGGCGCCATTGGATCGCCGGCGCGACGTGGATGACGCTTTTCAGTTGTACGTCAGCGTGGGCCATGCATTTTAGGGAGACCACGCCATGAAGCAAGGCTTTCGCAACGCATTTCGCTGGCTCGCCATTTTCCTCGTGGCGGTTGCCGGTCTGGCGGCCGCCGCCTACGGTTTTCTGCAAACCCCCATGGCTAAGCGCATCATCGCGGAGCAAGCCACCTCGCATCTCAAATTCGGCGAGGTGGCCGATATCAATATCGAAGGCGTTACCGGTTGGCTGCCCTTCACGCTCGGTATTGAAAAGCTGGCTATCAGCGATCCGGCTGGACCATGGTTAGAAGTGGACGGGTTGCGGATGCGGTGGCTGCCCTGGGCGCTATTCCGGGGGCACATCCATGTGGACTATGTCGAGGCCGGCTCACTCGATTTCCGCCGTATCCCCCACGACCCTGATCGGCCGGAGCCGGATCCGTTTGAAACGCCTGACTTGCCGGAATGGTGGCCCCATATTCAGGTGACCCGCATTGACGTGGCCAACGCGCGCATCCATGAAGAAGTCTTTGACCACTACGCCGAGTATCGCGTGCAGGGCCGTGTTGCCCCTCCCGCCGCACGCAATGGAGTCGGCGCGCGCCTGGACGTAGAGCGGCTGGACGGTCCCGATGAACGGGCGGAAATGCTCCTGCAGCTCTTGGGTGAACCGGCGGAAGTGGATCTGCGCGCCGCGTTGAGCAGTGGAGAAAACAGCGGGTTGATCGCCGCGCTGGCCCGGCTCCCCGAAGGCGCGGGAATCTCCACACAGTTATCATTGCGAGGCCCGTTGGACGACATGAAGGGCGAGCTGACGGCCGCAAGCGCACCCATCGGCGAGACCGCGTTGACGTTAAGTGTTGGCTTGACCACCGCCATCAGCATAGGCATCGATGGCTGGGCGGCGTTGGCCGAAGCGGAATTGCCGGAAAACGTGCGGGAACTGGCCCAAGAACGTATCGCGCTGGGCGCTGCCTTGAGCGTCATCCCCCGCGAACGGCTGGATCTCGGCCGCCTTGCCGTAACCGGAGCGGGCCTCGATGTGCTCGGGGAGGGCTATCTCGATCTCGATTCTGAAGAAACGAACTTGGACATCGGTATCTCGGCCGAAGAACTCGGCGTATTCAGTCAGATTGCGCGCACCGACCTTGCGGGCGCGCTCGATATTCGCGCAGAAGTCGCCGGCGCACTCAGGCATCCGCATGGCCACGCGCTCATCGAGGGCAGTGGCTTGCGCGCGGATACAGTGCATGCGGAGGCTGTCCAAGCGCGGCTCGACTTGGAAAGCCTTGAAGCCTTGGGCGAGGGCTTTCCTGGTTTTCTCGCCACGCTTGAGGGCCGGATTACCGCACTGGCCGCGGATCTCGAAGACGAAATGCTGAAGCCCACTGACGTTACGCTACGCACGGTAGCACGGGCGGAAGATCCCGACCACTATGAACTTACCGAAGCCAGCTTATCGGGCGAAGGCTTTAGCGTCGAGGCCACGGGCTCTTTCTGGCCCGAAGGACTCCGGGGTCTCGTTGACGCCGCCGTTGATATTGATGACGCCGGAGCCTTGCCTCTTCCCATAGACCGCCCGGAATTGCAGGGCCCCGTGCGTCTCAGCTTTCACGCTGAAGGGTCAGGCAAGGAGCGGACCGCACATGCCGTGATGGAAGCGGTGCTAGGTCGGTTTCCCAATATGCCGGAACCTTTGCCTGGTCTTATGGGCGACGAATCCCGCATCGATGCGGCCCTTCGTCTCGCGGATGACGTACTCACGGTCGAGGAAGCGCGCGCCGTCATGACAAATGCGCAGGTTTCGGCCGATGGAGCCGTGGACTTCGCCAACGAGCGCTTGGACCTCAACTGGACCGCGGATTTCCACGACCTCGCCGTGTTTGACGAAGTCAGTAGACAACGGTTGCACGGCGCGCTGAACACCGAAGGAAGCGTAGAAGGGCTGTTCGACGATTTCGCCGTCCAACTGGCTTCATCGGGCAGCGGACTCCGAGTCAACGACGCCGCCATCGAGGCATTGTCCGCCGAGGCCACCGCAACCGGGCTACCCGCCCTGCCTGAGGGGCAAGCGAGTATCCGCCTCACCCAAGAGGGCGAAGCCGTCACCACGCAGGCGAATTACGCCATCAGCGAGACCGCCGTCGAACTGGCTGCGTTCGAACTGATGGGCCGCGGCGTATCCGTAGCGGGAGACATGCAATATCTCCTCGAACCGCGCCTGCTTGCGGGAGAACTCGCCGGCGACATCGCCGACTTGGAGGCCATCAGCGCGTTTATTGGCGAACCCCTAGAGGGCGCCGTTAAGCTTGACGCGGCCTTCGCAGCTGACGGGGGCCAGCAACAAGCGGATGCGCACATTGAGATCAGTCAGTTCTCCAGCGCGTTCGCGTCGGCTGAGGAAGCCACGGTCTCGCTGAATGTGGCGGACCTTTTCGGCGCCCCGGCCGGGTCCGCAGCGGTCCAGGCCGGCGGCGTGCGCGCAGGTAACGAGGCGGTTGTCGAACACGCAAGTATTGACATCGAAGGCAGTATGGACAGCGTCACAGCAGCGCTCACGGCGCACGGCAGCGCTCGCCAGCCCTTCGAGATTGCAATGGGAATGCGCGGCGACGTTGCGTGGCCCGATTTGAGCATCAGCCTCGACAAGCTTCAGGGGCAGTATGCTGGCCACCCCGTGACGTTGAGGGAACCCTCACAGTTTACGATACGCGACGGGCGTTATCATCTGAGCCCTACCGTGCTCGAACTGTTGGAGGGAAGCATCCGCTTGGCGGGTGAAATGGACTCAGCCATCATTGACGCCACCGTAAATGCCGATGAGTTGAATCTGGCGGCGCTGAGCGAGCTTCTGCCCGCCAACATACAGGGGCTGGCCGGTCTTGATGCCCAGTTGACCGGACCAGTCGAATCACCCGAGGGGCAGGCGGCGCTCACCTTGTCAGAACTCGCGCTGGACCATCCGGCAGCCGACGAGCTTCCACCAGCTACCCTTGTCGTCGAATCCTCGCTGCGGAATGGCATGGCCCGTTTCGCGGCGGATGTCTCAGGGTTTGCTGATACGACTTTAGAAGCGGAAGGCGAGACTCCGGCGCAACTCAGTTTGGCCCCGTTCGCGCTCGATTGGGACACGGATACTCCCATCCAAGGGCGTCTGGATGCGGAAACGCGGCTCGAGGTATTGGCTGCGCTGCTCTTGCTTGATGGGCAATCCCTTGAGGGCAAGGCGGCGGCGGCCTTCACGTTGGATGGGGCAGTGTCGAATCCTCAGCTCACGGGAACGGGAGAAATCACCGACGGCTACTACGAGAACTGGGAGCTGGGTACAGTCCTTTCGGATATCAACGCGACAATCACGGCGGCGGACAACCGTATTGTTATTGATCACGCGCGCATGACCGATGGGGCGCAAGGAGAGATTACGTTAAGCGGCGGCGCGGAATTGGATGCCGACGCCGGATTTCCTTTTGACGCAACCCTTACTCTGCGTAACGCTTATCTGGTTCGACAAGATCATCTTATAGCCGCTGCACGCGGCGAGGTGCGGGCCGAAGGTTCGACCCAGGGCGGCCGGGTGACGGGCAACGTCACAGCGGGCCCCGTGAGGTTCTACGTTCCCGAACGTCTGCCCGCCGCCGACGCGCCTCATGTCGAGTACGTCGAAATTAACAAGCCCGGCGAATCACCCGAGGCCGAACCGGAAGAGCCAGCGTTTGAAGAGCAACAGCCGCCGGACATACTTACAAACTTGGCGTTGGACCTGCGGGTCAACATGCCTGGCCGCATCTACGTTCAGGGACGCGGCCTCGATTCGGAGTGGCGCGGCGATTTGCGCGTGCTGGGGTCGGCGGCGGAGCCGCGCGTCAATGGGCACATTTCCGTTGTGCGCGGACACTTCGATTTCTTGGATAATCGGTTCGACCTCGAGGATAGTCAGGTTACCCTGGACGGGAGCGTGCCCATTTCGCCGCAACTGGATATCTCCGCCGTCGCCCAAGCGCGCGATATCACCGCCCGTCTGCGCCTCACTGGACCGGCCGACAATCCGGCCATCTCGATGGAATCCGAACCGCCGTTGCCGCAGGACGAGATTCTTGCGCGGGTCCTGTTCGGACGCAGCCTGGCGAATATTACACCGCTCCAGGCCGTTCAAATCGTAAATGCCGCAAATATTCTCGCGGGTGGCGGCGACACGCTGGATTTCTTTACCCGGACGCGTGGCGCCCTCGGATTGGATCAACTGGAGCTGCGCGGAATAGGCGAAGAAGACGCCGAGGCTACCGTAGCGCTTGGCCGTTACTTCGGCGACGACGTGTACGTGCAAATGGAGCAGGCCCTTGGCGAGGGAACCAGCAGGGTCACGGTTGAGGTGGAGGTAAATCGTTACTTGAGCCTGGAAAGCGAAGTAGGCACAGACGCTGAGGGCGGCATCGGATTAAGCTGGAAGTATGACTATTGATCCTCGCAACAGGGCCGAGGCGCCGCAGAGCGCCGAACCGGCCGATGCTCCACCCGTTGTCGATAGGCTCATCCATATCGCCGACCTCCACTTCTGGCGCGTGGTGTACAACCCCTTGCGATTGCTCAACAAGCGCCTGCTCGGCAATATCAACGTATATCTGCGGCGCCGTCATGAGTTCAACATGAGCGCAGGCGCCAAGATAGCACGGGCCGTCGCTGCGATGAGGATCAAGACTATCCTATTCACGGGCGATTTCACATCCACTGCTCTAGAAGAAGAATTCGAGCTGGCGGCCGGCTTCTTGGAGCGCCTGCGCCAAGAAGGCTGTGAGCCCATTGTATTGCCCGGCAACCATGACGTGTACACATTCGAGTCTCGCCGCGACCAACGTTTCGAGCGCTATTTTGGCGCCTATGCGCCGCCGAATGGCTATCCGGCAAAGGTCAGGCTCGATGGCGGGGCGCCGGTGGTGCTCACGCCGACGGTGTGCCCCAATCTCTTCTCATCCAAAGGCCGTATTGAAGACTCCGAGATTGAACGGACCGCCGAACTTGTCAACGAGGCGTCCGGGCCCGTCGTGGTGGCCGGTCACTATCCGCTGTTGGAGCGCACTTACAGCTATCAGCTCGCTCCGAACCGCCGTCTGCGGAATGCGGAAGCCTTGCGCCGGGCATTAGGCGAAACCGGCCGGACCATCCTTTACGTCTGCGGCCACGTACACCGGTTTTCCTACGTTCAAGACGAGAGGCGCCCAAACCTGCATCATCTTTCAACAGGCGCTCTGTTTCGGCACAACCACAAAGAGCGAACCACCGGCGAGTTCGCAGAAATCTGGGTGCATCCAGATCGTTTTTCTGTGTTTCGCCATACCCTCGACACTGAGTGGCGCCGCGTAGCCGTGCAACCGCAATAACGCTCTGGGGTTACACCGGGAGGAACCAGCCGGAGCCACTCTTTTGAAGGACAAGCCCTATTCTTGCCGGCGATTAACGGGGCTTGGTGTTTCCTGATCGGCGAGATTGTGTGGTAGCATAGCCGCTATGAGCGAACCAGAATCGCATAATCCTTGGCGATCCCTATGGCTGCTGAGGCTAAACACCGACGTGACCGCCTTGATATCGGCAATCGCAGTGGGGTTTGTCTTGCTTCCGCTGCTTCTGCTGTTTCAGGAAACTGACGTGCTGACGTTGTTGGTCAGGGTCGGCGTAGCATTTCTCTGCACGTATGTCGCCGTCTTCCTACTGCTCCATATTGGGCAGTGGATCATCTACAATGAATTGCAGCGTGAGCGCCGCCAGCAAGCAGAGGCTCGCAAGGCGCAAGAAGAAGAGAACTACCCTGAACAGTCTGGAGACACCAATGAATCGACGTGACACCTTGAGGCGCGGCTTGCTTGTCGCATTGCTGATTGCGTTTGTTCCCACAAGCGGATATGGAGAGGCTGTGGACCTGGATTCGCTTGACATCGTGTTGCAGGCCGTACCGGATGGCCCGATAGCCCATGTCGACGGCG
>PUMX01000133.1 GCA_003552485.1 Candidatus Hydrogenedentota bacterium | reverse complement strand
GCCCTGTGGGACGCCGCCGAGGCGCCAGACGGCGCCGCGCCGCAAGACGCTTACACGCCCGAGCAAAAGCGAAAGGCGCCGCTTCCCCGGCGCAAGGCGGCGGAACCCGACGAGCTCCCGCCGGACTACGTGTACCCGCGGCATTTCACGTTGCCTTCGCTTGATCTGCTGAACACGCCCGCCAAGCCGCAACGGACCGACTGGACCGAATCGCTGCGGCAAACCAGCGGCCGCCTTGAAGAAAAACTGAAGACGTTTGGCATCGAGGCTCGCGTAACCGACGTCACGCGGGGCCCGACCATCACCCGCTACGAACTCGAACCAGCGCCCGGCATCAAAGTGAGCCGGTTCCTGTCGCTGGCCGATGATCTCGCGCTGGCGTTGAAGGCCTACCGGGTGCGTGTGGAAGCGCCCATTCCCGGCAAGGGGCGGGTGGGCATCGAGGTGCCGAATAACGAACGCGAGCCCGTGGTGGTGCGCGAGCTGCTCGAATCCAAAGCGTTCAAGAATGACAACATCGCGTTGCCGTTGGCTTTGGGTAAGGACATCGCCGGGGATACGCAAATCGCTGATATGGCCACCATGCCCCACCTTCTCGTGGCCGGGGCGACCGGGGCGGGCAAGACGGTTTGCGTCAAGTCGCTGTTGGCCAGTCTGCTGTTTACGAAAACGCCGGAAGAACTGCAACTGATGCTGGTCGACCCGAAGATGGTCGAGCTGTCGATATTCAATGACATTCCCCATCTCATCACGCCCGTGGTGACCGATCCGAAAAAGGCGGCCAGCGCCTTGAACTGGCTCATCATGGAGATGGAGGAACGTTACCGCTTGTTCGCGCATCTGCGCGTGCGCAACATCGAGGTTTACAACGAAAGCGTCGAGAACGGCGAGATCGAAATGCCGCCCACCGAAGAAGGCGGCCAAGGCGAATCCGTCAATGTCATTCGCAAGCTACCGTACATTGTCTGCATCATTGACGAACTCGCCGATCTCATGATGATGGCGCGCGCGGAGGTCGAGGACGCCATCGCGCGCCTCGCGCAGTTGGCGCGGGCCGTCGGCATCCACTTGATCATCGCCACCCAGCGGCCATCAGTCGATGTCTTGACCGGCGTCATCAAAGCCAACTTTCCTGCGCGGGTGTCGTTCCAAGTCTCCTCGCGGGTGGATTCGCGCTGCATCCTCGACGCCATCGGGGCGGAACGTCTGATCGGGCGCGGCGATATGCTGTATCTTCCCGCCGGCCAGTCGAAACCGTGCCGCATCCAGGCCGCTTTCGTCAGCGATGAGGAAATGAACAACCTCATCAGCTATCTGAAAACGCAGGCGCCGCCTCAATACCGGGACGAAATCCAGAATTTTGGCAAGAGCAAGGGTGGCACGGAAGATGCTGGGGAAGAATCGGACGAATTGTTTGAGGAAGCCGTCCGCGTCGTCATTGAGACGGGGCAGGCGTCCATTTCTATGGTGCAACGGCGGCTGCGGGTAGGGTATACTCGAGCAGCTCGTCTGATTGACATGATGGAGATGAAGGGCATTGTTGGGCCTCATAGCGGTAGTAAGGCCCGGGAGATTTTGGTGGACGCGTCACGGAGCGATGAGGTCGCATGGTCGCATGAATGATTTGGGGAATCTGGGGGAGGAACTCCGTCAGCGCCGCGAAGAATTCGGTTTCTCCCGCAACGACGTCTACGCACACACGCATATTCCGGTGAACTGCGTTGCGGCGCTGGAACACGGGGACCCGCGGCAGTTGCCGCCTGCCTGCTACGTGGCGGGCTTTCTGCGATCTTACTGCGCGCTGCTGCAGCTCGAGCCCACGCGCTACGTTGAGGCGTACAAGGGGGCCTTGGAAGAACCCGTTCAGACTGGCGGCATGCTTGACTTTCGCCCAAGCCGCAAGAGCTCGTCGCAGCTGGTGTCGTGGGTAGCCGTTTGCGTTGTTGTCCTACTGTTTTGGCTGGGATACGCAAGCGTCGTGCGTCCGTCGGATGACAGCGGCCCAGGCCGTGTCGAGGCCGAAACGGTGCGCGAACTGGTCGTGCCGCCCACACCGCCTGTAGAGCCCTAAAGACGGCGCGAGAAGGGGGGAGGGATTCGCGCGCCGGAGTGCGGATTTGTTAAACTATCGCTGCGTGGTTGGCGCGCAGAAGCGCCGCCATTCGTCTGTTAACGGCAAAAAGTGTCAGAAATCAGTCGTCTTTTGTGGCCGGTATAAAGCGAATTCCGCCGGTCAGCATGCTGCTATCGTAGGCGCCGGAAGAACCCATTGTCGGTCAAAACCTCAGCTTCGGCTCAAACACAGTCCAGTAATCGCAATCTGCCCAATCAGTTGACGCTGGCCCGCATGGCGATCGTGCCTTTCTTCGTGATTTGCCTGTCTGCGGATCATCCCGTGCTTTTGGTGGTCGGCTATTTCCTATTTGTGGCGGCGGCTATCACGGATTACTACGACGGCAAGATCGCCCGCGAACGCAATCTCATCACCAATTTTGGCAAGCTTCTCGATCCGGTGGCCGACAAGATCTTGGTGAGCGCCGCATTCATTATGATGATGACGTTGCCCGAGCTCGTGATTCCGCCCTGGACGATTATCGTGGTGTTGGCGCGGGAGTTCTTCGTAACCGGCGCGCGTTCGCTGGCGGCCAGCGAGGGCGCTGTGATTCAGGCGAACGAATCGGGCAAGACCAAAGCCGTCTTACAGATGGTGTACATCTTTGTGTTTCTGTTTCTGGCCATTCTGGGGCGCGTGCTGGAATGGATCGGATTTGCGCTCATTGATCTCTACGTGGATTTGGTGCGGTTGACCTCGTTCTGGGCCATCATCTTCGTGGCGATCTACACCGTCTACTCGGGTGTGAATTTCCTATGGATCAACCGGCAACTCATGACGCCAACGTCCAAGACACAATAAAGAGCACCGCAGGTTCGCGTGTTATCGTCGATCTCGATGCCTACGCCCACAATCTGACGGTCGTGCGCAACCTGATTGGCCGTGAATGCCGCATTATGGCCGTGGTCAAGGCCAACGCCTACGGTCATGGCGCCGTTCCCATCGCCGAACGCGCCATTGCGGAGGGGTGCTCGATGCTGGGCGTAGCCACCGTCGGCGAGGGGGTCGAGTTGCGGCAGGCCGGCATCACCGCGCCCATCCTTGTGCTAATGCAACCGCCTCATAGCCAGATTGCGGCTGCAGTTGAGTACAACCTGCGCTTGTGTGTTTCCGATGTGCAGACGTGCGAACGCGCCGGCGAGTTGGCGCGACGGGTCAACAAAGTCGTTCCCGTTCACTGCAAAATCGACACCGGCATGGGCCGGCAAGGCTTTGACCTGGAACGCGCCGCCGCGGAACTCCTTTTTCTGACGCGTATCTCGCACATTGATATCGAAGCCATTGCGACTCACTTTCCCACAGCCGATAATCCGCGCGACCCCTACACGGCGAATCAGATTCGAACGTTCCGCCACTTCCTCAGGGAACTCGAGAAAGAAGGCATTCCCTTTGAAATGACCCATGCCGCCAACAGCCCCGCTATCGTGAACCACGGAAGCAGCGCCTGTGACATGGTGCGGCCGGGCCTGATGACATATGGCGTCTGGCCCAACATGAATAAACCCCCGGAACTCCGGTTGCGCCCGGTGTTGCGCTGGGAAGCTCAAATCACGCTCCTGCGGGATTTGCCCACGGGCCGAAGCGTGGGCTATGGGCGCACCTACACCACCACCCAGCCGATGCGGGCGGCGCTTCTGCCTGTGGGCTATGCTGATGGATACAAGTACGCCCTGTCCAACCGCGGCGAAGTATTGATTCATGGCGTGCGTTGCCCGGTGCGGGGCGCTGTGTCCATGGATCAGATTACGGTCGACGTGACTCACGCGCCCGAAGCCGTCGTTGGCGACACCGCGGTCCTTCTCGGACGCGATGGCGACGAGATCGTCACCGCCGAGGAAATGGCTGCATTAGCGGACACGATACCCTACGACGTCCTCACCGGCATTGGGCCGCGTGTAAGCCGCACATACAAGGAATAGAGGCCGGGATGGCCTTTCACTATCTTATCGACGGTTATAATCTGCTGCACGTTTCTCCCCAGCTTAAGGGAATCCTGCAGCAAAACCTTGAGGCGGCGCGAGAAGCGCTCATCGAGCAGGCCGCGCAGTTTGCGGCGGTGTCGCCCAATCCCGTGACGCTGGTGTTCGACGGACGGGGCGGTCATTATGCCACCAGCGACACGCACCCGGGCGCGCCGTCGCTTGAGATCGTGTACTCGCCCGAAAAGCATTCCGCTGACACGGTGATCGAGCGGCTGGTGTATATCGCGCCGCAGCGGAACGAGCTCGTGGTCGTTACGGGCGACGGAGGGCTGCGCGACCTCGTCCGCGGGCTTGGCGCTTTCTCCATGAAGCCGGAAAGCTTCCTCACTACCGTCTGGGAAGCGCGCAACCGGACCAGTGGTCAACTCGAAAAGGACTATTCCGGCAATCAACTGGCCCGGATCGAAGAGCGGCTTGATCAAAGCGCTATCGCCCTGTTGCGCAAGTTGCGGGGCCGGCTTAAGTAGAGCAACGCGAACCCTGGAGCCGCTTGCCAAAGCGAAAAGGCCTCAACCGCGCCGGCAGCATCACGCTGGCCCCGGCTCACAACACAGCGATCGAGGAAGGAGGAGTCACTCATGTATTGTCCCCGTTGCAACGCTGAATATGTTGAAGGCGTCACGGAATGCGCCGACTGTGGAATTGGACTCGTGGCGGAACCGCCCGATCCCGCCGACCAAGTGGCGTACGTCGACTATGAACACGTGCTGGCCACGTATAATCCAGGCGATGTAGCCTTGCTGAAGTCGGTGTTGGATTCCGAGGAGCTTGACTACTATTTTGACGGCGAGGATTTTCTGTATAGCACCCCCATGGTGCAACCGGCCGAACTGCTGGTGCGGCCGGAGGACGTGGATCGTGTGCGAGAGATCATCAAACCCCTGCACCTTACCGGCACGAGCCTCGCTCATGACGAGACGGCCGAAGGCATCGAGCTGGCGGACGAAGAAGAGCCGCCGGCCAGCGATGAAGAGGAGTGAACGCGGCGAGGCGCTGTGAAGGGTTAATCGGCGCGCCTCACCGGCGGTTACCGCCACCAGACGACATTCAGGGGATCGCGTCCGATTGACGCAATACCAAGAGAGAAACTGGCCTTGCCCGGCGTCTTCATGATTTTAACGAGGACTGTGTTGCGGCCTTGGCGCAGCGTCGTTTCGGCTTCACGCGTTTCCGTGAGCCCGCGCGGAGCATGCACTTCCTCGTCGATGAGCGCGTGGCCGTTGAGCCACATCTTGACGCTGTCCGTGGTTGCTAACGTGATTCGCGCCGGAACACGGTGGTCCGTCTGGAATTCGGCGTAGGCATAGGCCACGCCATACTCCGCCCGCGGAAAGTCGCCGTCAGCGCGGGAGAATACGCGGTCCAGGTCAACTTCGTGTCCCTCCTGCAGCTTTGAGTGCCAGCAGCGCCATCGAATGGGTTTGCTCCAACCCTCGTACACCGCGTCGAAATCGACCTCCTCCTCTGGCGGATAGATGGCCTTGCGCCCCTCGTCATTCCAGTTCGGAAACATGCCCACCACCATCCAGCGCCGCATCTCGTGCGTCCGGCTGCGCCGAATCCAGTTGCGGGCGCGCGTCACAGTGGGCAGATTCCCACCCGCGGGCACGGCCAAACGGCCGAAGTGATTGACCAGATTGACGAAGAGCCGCTGCGCTAGCGGATCGGTTTCGATGTTCTCGAGCACCCGCAGATGGACAAACGCGATATGCCCGCTCCCAAAAGACCTCAAGAGAATATCGTGCCCCCAGCGGGGCCCCTCCCCGGGTTGACTCAAGTCGAGCACGCCGGCGATGTCTTCTTCTGATGCGTCCGTGAAGGTCTTCTCGGGCGTTACACTGGCGTAGCTCAGCCCCATGAGGCAACGCGACGGCAAGCCCTCGAAGACCGGATGGAGCCTCACATAGTGGTAGACCCCCGAGAAGGCGCCGGCGACCGCGCGGCTCGTGGCGCTAAGCGATTCCGGAGCGATTTCCGCGGCCAAATCATTCCAGTCCTCCGGCGGACCGAAAATGAGCGCCGCCGCTCCGGCCTCGACCTCGCTCAGCATCTGTCCCATCGCCTCATCGGGATATGCGCGGATGGTGTTGGCCAGCGGCGGAAGCACATAGACGGGGGCCTCGCTTTTCGTCACTCTCGCAAAAGGTTGGCAGCGCCGCTTGAATTGACCCTGGGGATCCACCACATGAACCTCAGCCTGGGCCATATCCGGCGTCGCATAAACAAAGAACATGGCGCTGGCCTCGGCGACGATCTTGACGCCGTGCATAAGGCGCACGACGAAACGATGAGCCCCCGTTGAGCCGGAAGCGGCGATGGCGCCTTCCCATATCGGGCGCACGCCCTTCGTGAGTTTCACGGAACGCTTCTTCTTCCAGAGCACTTGGTTAGTGGGACCGATCACTTGGAGGGAGAAGTCGCAGCGCATCTCGCTGCCTGACGCGTTCACTGCGATAACCTCGACATCGTCTTCTTCGCGCGGCGCCAGGTTCTGGCGTGACTGGCGGATCACGAGGCGAATAGGCGTTTGGGCCGCTTTCACCGCGTCGTACGCAGGCTTCGGGCGCCGCCACCGATCGAGCAGACCTGTACTCACATCCAACCCCGCGCCCGCAAGCTGGCCCAGACAATAGCCGTCAACCTTTGGATTGATGCAGAGGGCGTCAAGCCGCGCTTCGGTCGCCTCTTGGTGAAGCTGCTGCGCTGACTCGGCGAGGCTGCGCAAACTGCCGAACGTACGGTCGAGCGCCCGCTCGCGAAATTCGACCGCTATCTTGTCCCGCAATTCCTTCAGGCGACGAGCGTCTTTGAAATGATCCGCCCCGTCCCCATAGGAACGAACTATCGCGTCCATGTCTTCGAAGCCGCCCAATCCCTGGGCCAATGGAAACACAAGGCGGTCAGGGGTTCCACAGTATTGGCCGAAAGCAGCGTCCGAGTTAGCAGCGGGACCATCCAAGGGAAGCTGCGTGTCGTCAAACGGCCGCAGTTCGCGCGAAAACGGCGGCATATACTGTGCCGGCGTGCGAGTTATCGGCGCGCCGCCGACATCGTCGATGATGACGCGCGTAGGATCAAGTTCTCGGGCGCGGGCGCATAGGGTTTCCTTAACCATCTGCGCTCCTTGACCGGGCCGCCGCCCTGCGTTGCCTGACTCACTCAGCATTCCCCATATGACGATCGACGGGTGATTCCGGTCGCGCCGAATCATTTCCTCGACTTCGCGCAGGCATCGTGATTCCAACTCGGGCGATGGGGCCATTAGGCCTAACGGCGGCTCCGCGTGGATTAGCAGTCCCAACTCATCGGCAATATCCAAGGTCATTGAGGGGGCGGGCCGTGCGTGCAGCCGGATCATGTTGAAGCCCGCCTCCTTCGCCAAGCTAAGCTCCTGCCGGGCCATAACTTCGTCGGCGGGCGCCGCCAGAGTGCGGGGATACTCGGGTTGATGCAGTATCGCCCTGACGTAATAGGGCCGCCCATTAAGATGAAAGCGGTTGTCTTTCACCGTGAATTCCCGCATACCGAAACGCGTTGACGTCACATCGACGATTGAGCCCGCTTCATCCAACAGTTCGGCCCGCAGGGTGTACAGGTGGGGCGCCTCGGGGCTCCATACCGTGCACCCCGGCATCAAAAGTTTCTGCTTGCCGGGCGCGCCCTCGGTTGTGTAGTTGGTTTCGTCGACGGATAATCGTATTCTGGCGCCACCCTTGGTTTCCGCATGGATAACCGCTCGTTCGCGCCGCAGATCAGGCTGGACGAACACGTCGATGATGTGCGCGCGAGGCCGGGCCGTGAGCGCAACGCCGCCCCACAATCCGGCAAAGTTGAAGTGCTCGTCCTCTTTTCCACAGGGAATCGTTGGGGTTCGGAACGGTCCCCATCCCTGTGGGGCATGGGGATCCACCAAACGGACCGCCAACAGGTTTTCGCCCGCTTGCAGAGCCGCGCCCGCGGGAAGGGAAAACGGCGTATAGCCGCCTTCATGGCTGCCCAACGGTTGTCCGTTCAACCACACCTCGGTGTAATAGTCGGCCGCCTCGAAGTCCACGCTGACATGGCGATCAAGCCACTTTTCATCGACGGTGAACGTTCGGAAATACCAACCAACTCCGTCGTAATCCGGAACCCATCGGTCCCACACAGACGGAACCTCGACGGTGATGCCTTCGGGATGATCCCCATCCGCATACCAGCGGTCTTTTGCGCCACGGTCCTCCGGATCAAGAACAAGCAGCCACTGACCATTCAAATCGAGGTGTTCACGTGTGGGGCGCATATAGATTCCTTAAAGAGACACATCTAGCAAAGAAGGGGATACTACTGTCCAGGGCGTTGCTTTTCAACAGCGGAGGCGGTGGACTGTTCACCGCTTGCATTGGCCGACAGCGGGCCGATACCATCTCAGTTACGCCGTCGCGCGCTACAGCAAGGCCTCGTCGCAGCGCGCGCCATTGTGGCTAAGACGTGGGAGGTGAAGTCAACATGTCCGATCCAATCCGTTGGGGAATTCTGAGCACGGGAAACATTGCGCGTCAATTCGCACGAGGCCTTGCAGAATTGCCTGACGCCCGATTGGTCGCCGTGGGTTCGCGATCGCAGGAGCAGGCCGACGCATTCGCCGAGCAATTCGACGTTCCGCGGTGTCATGGGACGTATGAAGCGCTTGCGGAAGACCCTGATGTGGAGATCATCTACGTCGCGACGCCCCATCCCTTTCACGAAGCCAACACCCGCCTGTGTCTGGCGGCGGGCAAAGCTGTCCTCTGCGAAAAGCCGTTCGCCATGAATGCGGCCGAAGCCCGGCGAATGGCCGCGGATGCGCGATCACGAGGCCTGTTTCTTATGGAGGCGATGTGGACTCGCTTTTTGCCGGCCACGGTGAAGATACGCGAATGGGTACGGAACGGCGCCATTGGCGAGCTTCGCATGGTCGCGGCGGATTTTGGCTTTCGCGCGGCTTGGAACCCGAATGGACGTCTGCTTAACCGCGAACTCGGCGGCGGCGCGCTGCTTGATGTGGGCTGTTACGCGGTTTCGTACGCGTCGATGTTGATGCAGTCAGCGCCGGAGGAGATTGCCGGGTTTGCGCATATCGGAGAGACCGGCGTCGATGAGCAGGCGGGCATGGTTCTGCGGTACAGCGGGGGCCGAATCGCCACGCTGAGTTGCGCCATTCGCACGGCGATGCGCCATGAAGCGCGGATACTTGGCGCCGGCGGCCGTATTTCGGCCGAACCCTTCTGGCGGGCACAGGAAGCGGTTCTGACCGTAGACGACGAGGACCAACGCGTAAGCCTGCCGTTCCGGGGGAACGGCTATTGCCATCAAGCCGCTGAGGCCATGCGTTGCCTGCGCGAAGGAGAGACGGAAAGCCCTATCATGCCACTCGATGAGAGCATTGTCATCATGGAAACGCTGGACCGTATCCGCGCGCAATGGGGATTGCAATATCCCGCGGACGAAGCCTAGCACTATACCTTCTTGTTCCAAAACGCGCGCGTGCAAGGCGAGTCTCACGCAGCCGTCGGCAAAGCAACACAACGGATGTCCAATCGGACCCGGCGCTGTGGTATGCTTCTTAACTGTGAGGGGGCGGGATCAGTGTGTCGATCCACTTTGCCCACACTTGGTTTTTAGGCTCAGTTTCTAGGGCGCTGAACGGCGAGGCTGGCGCTGGCAAGGAATAGTTGACTTATATTATAAGTTTACTATACAATAAAGGTCG
>PUMX01000296.1 GCA_003552485.1 Candidatus Hydrogenedentota bacterium | reverse complement strand
CAGCGATAACTGGGTGCAACCCATTGTCAACGATCGCGAGACAGGCCGGGTGCGCGTCGCAGGGGCAGGCGTCAGAAGCCATGCAGGGCCCGGCTCGCTTGCAATTCTGAAGTTCCGCGCACATGATGAGGTTACCGAAGGCCAAACGGCCTGGTTCGAAGTGCTGGACGCCGATCTCAACGATGGGGCTATTCCAGTCGAGATTACCGGCGCGCCCCTCGCGCCAGCCCCAGCCTCGATTACCCCTGATCGCGGCGCCGCCACGGGCGGCGTAGTGGTGCGCATTCAAGGGGCTAACCTGCGCGCCGTGGACGGTGTGTACTTTGGCGATGCGCCAGCGGAGTGGTTCGAGGTCGACACGCTGCGCTCGCAAGTGCGCGCGCTCGTCCCAGCCGGAACCGGTGATGTGGATGTGCGCCTCACGGCTTTTGAGACTGAAGGGACGCTGGAGAAGGGCTTCTCCTATTTTACTCCAGACGTTCAGTTGACCATCGCTCCGCCCGCTGAGGTGGACTTGGCCAACACGCTGACGACGCCAGTGGAAATCACGGCGATTCGAGGCGCGCCGGTGGGCCGTATACAGTTCAACTTGAACTATGATCCGCGGATTTTCGCAGCCATCGAGACGGAAGCGATTCCGGTCCTCGCTGAACCCCAGCAGGACGCTGACGTCGAAACCGAACTGCTCCGGCCTGGAATGCTTCAGGTAACCGTCAACAGCACGGCTTCCGGCGGTCTGAGCGCCAGCGCCATAACCCACTGCAATCTGCTTGCCGTGGGCTACGACGCGGAGTATCCAAGCCTGATATACTTGAGCGATGTGACGGCGCATTCAACAACCGGCGCGCGCCTATCCGCCGGAACGGGCGCCCGTTAGCCTCTCCCCCATGCTTCACCCGCGCCTGGCGTAAGGTTGCGCTGGGCGCGGGCTTTCTTTTGTCCGGCTATTCCGTAGCAACACGGTAGTTTGGTTTTGATTTCTTGTTTCGTCTTTGGTGCGCTCACGGCCGATCAAAAGTTGATCTTTTTTTTGAGCAAAAATATGTCACATCTGAACAACATTTGCTCACGATGTGGCGTGTCGTGGTTCAACTTCTAGACCGTCGGATCAATATATTGTCAACTCGAAGCTACCGGGCGCCACATGTTGAGTGTGTCACGGTAGAGAGCGTTGCCCGCGTGCCCCAAAAAACATTGGCATGCGCCTTGCTAACAGTGCTACAGTCGTACTCGCATAAGCAACCTCGTTGATGCGAACCCTGTGAGGCTTGCGGAGCGCCACGGAACACAAATCGCGGAGGGACGCTGTCTTGGCCAACGCCTCGACCAATAGCCAGGCCGTCGAAGAGCACATCCAAACACCGCTGAATGAGCTTCTGCTTGGCCACAGCCATAAGATAAGAAAGGCCAACCACCTCATTCGCCGCTTAGCTCATTCAAGCCTGACTGTGCTCATCACAGGGGAAAGCGGAACAGGCAAGGAAATCGCCGCCCGCCTGCTACACAAGCGCAGTCCGCGCTCGTCAAAACCGCTCATTAAAGTGAATTGCCCCGCCATTCCTCAAAACATGCTCGAAAGCGAACTATTTGGCTTTGAACGGGGAGCGTTTACCGGGGCCCGCGGAGCAAAGCCTGGCCGCTGTGAATTGGCGCACGAGGGCTCGTTGTTCTTGGACGAGATTGCGGAAACGCCACTGAGCCTACAAGGCAAGCTGTTGCAAGTGCTCGACGGGGAGCCGATCATGCGCATTGGCGGGGTCACGCCCATTGAAGTCGACGTGCGCCTAATCGCCGCGACCAATGTTTCGCTCAACGAAGCGGTGCAAGACGGGCGCATGCGGGAAGATATGTATTACCGATTATCGGAGATGCATATCCATTTGCCGCCTCTTCGGGAACGCGTTGAAGACATTCCATTACTGGCGGAGCACTTCAACTACAATTACTGTTCAAGACAAGATAAAACGTATAGACCTATTGAGCATCGCTACATCGAGCGCATGTGCGAGCTGCCTTGGCGCGGCAATGTTCGGGAATTGGGTTCTCAAGTAAAGAAATATGTCACTACCGGAGACCCAGAACATCTCATCACGGCGGAGAATCAAAGCGCCAACGGGAGCGACGCCCTTGGCGAAGATCTTGAAGGAGACGAGAAGCGGATGGTGGTATCCACTTTCCGTGATGAATCAGGGACCCGCCACAATGACACAGAAGAAACCAACGCTAACCAAGACTCTGACAATGGCGGCAAGCCGGAGTTTCCCTCGCTAAAGGAAGCAGCGCGGCGCGCCGTTGAACGAACGGAACGTATGCTGATTCAAGATGCCCTTCAACACACCCTATGGAATCGGCGCAAGGCCGCAAAGCTACTAGATATTAGCTACAGTTCGCTTCTTCGTCGAATGCGGGCGTACAATATTGGCAAGTTGGATACAGAATGAGGGATTCCATGAAAAGTAAGTGGCTCATCCGCGTTGTAGCACGAACCCCGGTGCTCTGCAGTGTGCTTTTGTGCCTCGTCATCCTCGGTTGCGCCACAGGCTCAGGGCCGGTCGTCTCGACATCGGTAACCGACAGACACTCCGTGGCCGAGGAAAGCATGACCACCCGCACGGATGAATTGCACGGGGAGGAGGCGGAAAACGCCGAGGGGGTTCGGTCGATCGTTGACGAGGGGGAACGGCGGGAGATTCCCGAGGACTTTGATCCGCTCTCCATGGATTACCAAATCGATGCGGGCGATGTCTTACAGTTCGAGTCGTTTGACGATCCTGGCTTGAGCCGGCAGGTGGTGGTTCGCTATGACGGGCACGTCTCGCTGCCTCTTGTGCCCGATATCGAGCTCGCGGGACTTACAAGGCAAGAGGCGGTCGACAAGCTTTCGGATACTTTTACCGAGGTCTTCAAGGATCCTCAACTCACCTTGACTATCGTGGACACCCAAAGCAAACGGTATTACGTTATGGGCGACGTACAACGCCCCTCATACTTTCCGTACGACCGCCCGGTCACGCTGCTCGATGCTATCAACAACGCGGGCGGACCGCGGATGACACAGCGTGACCAGATGACCTTTATTGGAACGCAGGGCCAACTGACGCGAGCCTACGTGATCCGCACAATGGATGAGTACCGCGATGTGCTCGAGTTCGACCTGCGCAACTTGACCACACCGGGTTCTCACGAGTCGGAAACGCTCATCTATCCCGGCGACGTTGTGTACATACCCGAGGGTGTGAACCTAGTTTATCTCCTAGGCGAAGTTCGTTCGCCCGGCGTTTATCAGTTGGCCCCGGGAATGACTTTGCTGCAGCTCATGGCGCGCGCAGGCGGTCACGTCCCCGCAACCGGCCGGATTAATCGTGTCGTACTGATGCGGGAAATAGATCCCGAGCACACAGAGATCCTGCTGATCGATTACCGGCACATCTTGCGCACAGGCGATGACATTTTGATCGAGCCCGGTGACATCGTTTACGTGCCACGTCGAAACATTGTGCGCCTGCAAGAGTTCGTTAGCCAATACACCGGGACCATATCGCCGGTGATGAGCCTGTACACGCAGGCGTTGAATACATGGTACGCTCGCGACAGATTGCGTGGGGTTGCTCGTGACGCGGACGGAACGAGAGAAGTGGTCAATCTGCTTCAGACCATACAACAGGTCGGCACGGGGCTTGTCCCGTTAGCAACCACGGTCACGCCGTAAGGAGTTTCTATGTCACACGAATTCTCGTCCGAACTGAATCTGCTTACCGATGGCCAAAGTCAACCGCGGCAAGAGCATAACGTCAACATAAAGCGCATGTTGCGGCTGCGCCTGCCGCTTATGATTGCGGTGTTTCTGCTGCTCGCGATTCCGGCCCTCCTCACGGCGTGGTTTGCCGTACCTATCGAATACGAAGCCACCGCTGTCATCCGTGCGGCCGCTAACGCGCCCTCGGTGTTGGACGGAGCTCGGGACGGTGGACGTGGTTCCTACAGCCAGTTTGTGGCGACCCAAGTGGGAATGATCGAAGGAGCGGCCATCCTTAACCGGGTACTGACTGAGCCAGAGATCCAACAGTTGGCGTGGTTGCAGGAAGCCGAGGATCCCTTGCACGAACTCATGAGCGCCGTCAGCGCTCGAACGCGGGGCGGCAGTGAGCTTATCACGATCCGCGCCACCGCCCCCGATCGCCAATCGGCGCTCACCGTCGTAAGTAATGTTAAAGAGCATTACATGGACTACGCTCTGGGCGAAGAACGCACCGTCGGCGGCGAACGGCTGAGAACCTTATACGATGAACAGGCCGACCTCCGCAACGAGTGGGAAGGGCAGATGCAACGCATACGGCGCGCGCGCCAGGAACTCAACCTCCCGATCATGGAGGGAATGGGCGGCGTCTATGGCTCTTTTCAAGAATCCTATCACCAGGGTTTGAGCATGGCCGAGGCGGATCTGACCGAGGCG
Organism: Candidatus Hydrogenedentota bacterium; assembly: GCA_003552485.1. Taxonomy (GTDB): domain Bacteria; phylum Hydrogenedentota; class Hydrogenedentia; order Hydrogenedentales; family SLHB01; genus PUMX01. The sequence continues at coordinate 5,375 of PUMX01000296.1, read as the reverse complement.
GAGAACAGCGTCCAGCAACTGGAGCGGCTTGTGGAGCGCATTGAGGCGCTCCAGGAACAGCGCGGCAGCAATCCGTCGCAACCGATTTATGAACTTAACATCGAGGAACGCGCGGCCAACGACAGCCGTGTTCAGCGTATGCGCGGCGAGCTAATCGCCTTGGAGGCTGATATCGCTATTCTTCGCGAACGGTACAGCGACACCGCGCCGCAATTGAACGCCAAGGTTCGCGACAAGGAGGCCATGGAACGGGAGCTTTCCCGGGTCGAACAGGCGGCGCGCGCGGAAGCGCTCGAGAATATGCTGGCCAAGACGAAAGCCGATCTTACGATGGCCCAGCGTGACCTTGAAAGCGCTGAGCAACGCAAAGAAAGGTTCGCCGGGCTCATCGAGGAACATCGCCAGGACGAAGTTGACCGCTCGCGCGCGTGGTCGGAGATCCGGGAAATGGAGCAAGCCGCGGACCGCACCCAGCGGCGCATTCAACGGGTCAGCGACGAAATCTATCAGATCAACGTCGAGAGTAAGGCCCCTGCGCGCATCAGCGAGGCGGCCGCGCCTACCGCGCCGCAACGGCCGAGCTATGGGCGGCGTTATCAATTGATGTTGCTCGGTGTAATGTTTGCAGGCGGCGTCAGCGTCGGCGTGGGGCTGTGGCGAGAACTAGCTGATCAACAGGTTCGCACGCGGCAGGATGTATCGGCGGTGACGAGCCTGCCCGTGTTGGCGAGCATACCGCATGTCCAGGAAGATCGTCTGCCCGCGGACGTCATTCCTGCGCTGCTTACCGCGGAGCATCCTGACTCAACGACCTCAGATGAATACCGGCGCATACTCTCGCGCATTATCTATCCCCCGGAAGGCTCCGCCGAGCTTAACACTTGCCTGGTGGTGAGCCCTTCGCGCAGCGACGGAAAGACCTCGTTGGCGTGTAACGTCGCGCTCACCCTCGCGCAAGCTAACCGGCGAGTACTGCTCATCGATATCAGCACGCGGCGCCCCAGTGTTGAGTACACCTTTGGCATGGATCCCGCTGAAGGCCTGTCCGACGTGCTGTGTGGCGATATCACCGCGGAAAACGCTGTCCGGCCAACGGATTACCCGAATCTGTGGGCGCTCGGACCAGGCACACGATCCAAGGAGCTTGTAGGCAAACTAGCCTCGCGTGAGGCCGTGGAATTCCTCGAGCAAACCGAGGAGGTTTACGACCATATCATCATCGACAGCCCGCCATGCTTGTTGATGTCGGATGCCAAACTCGTTGCGCCCCTCGCTGATGGGGTCATCATGGTGGTCGGAGCCGGGGTTTCCTCGCTGGGCATGCTTCGGCGAGCCATCAATGACATGCATGGCGTTGGCGCCAGTTTGGTCGGCATCGTTCTCAATGGCATCCGGCCTCATCGCGGCGGCTACCTGCGGCACAATGTGCGCCTCTACTACGATTACCCAGACGATCATAAGGCGCTTAGCAGCAACGGAAACGGCAAGAACCAGAAACCGTCTTCCAATTACAGAGAGGAAGTAGCCACGCCGGTCCTTCTGATCGACGAACGCGCCCCGGGAGGCGATTGGGACCCTGAGGAAGCAGACGATGATAGAGGAACCTGGCGTCCGGATGAGTAGGCTTCCGTTGATACAGATGAAGCAGCGGATGGCGCCCGCGCCGGAAGCGGTTGTCGAAACACGGCCGGGGCCTGCGCCGCTAAAGAGCGGTCATACGCGTCTCTGCGGCGTCCCTATGGCGTGTCTGGACTTCGCTGGCCTGTGCGAGCAGGTCGACGCGCGAATACGTTCCAGAACGCCGGGATTCATCGTCACCCCAAACGTAGACCACATCTGCATGTATCACCGCAATCCGGCATTGCGCGCCGCCTATGCCGACGCGTTCCTGGCCCTGCCGGATGGAACGCCGCTCATGTGGGCCGCGCGGTTGCTGCGCCGGCCGCTGGGCGAGAAACTAAGTGGATCCGACTTGGTCCCGTGGCTCTGCGCTCACGCCGCTGAACGCGAGCACCGGGTGTTCTTCTTTGGCGCGGCAGAAGGAATTGCGGCAAAGGCGGCCGAGAACTTGAAGAAGCGGCATCCCTCTTTGAACATAGCTGGCGCCTACTGTCCACCGCTCGGATTCGAGAAAGATCCGGATGCCAACGCTGCCGCTTTGGATGCCATACGAAACGCATCCCCCGACCTGCTCTTCGTGGCGTTGGGCGCGCCTAAGCAAGAGCTCTGGATGCACCGGCACTACCAGGCTCTTGGCGTGCCGGTCTGCCTGGGCATCGGCGCGGCGTTGGATTTTGCAGCCGGACACATTCGGCGCGCGCCCCGGCTTGTGCAACACATCGGGCTAGAATGGCTTTGGCGCTTGTGTCGCGAACCTAGACGGCTCTGGCGCCGTTATCTCATCGAAGACTCGTATTTTGCTGTACTTATGTGGCGGGATATCCGCGAAACGTTGAAGGCGGCCGGATCGCACCGTTCGTCACGACCTACAGGATAGACTTCAAAGACTATGGGACGAAGACTGTGGATCGCACTCGGTATAAGTTGCCTGGTCCTCATCCTGCTCGGAGCGGGCGCGGTTGGAGGCCTCCTCTTGTACCGCGCCAACCAAGAACGGGAATGGCTGAGTAAGGCTCGGGAGTTCGCCAGCGAAGAAGAATGGGGCCCGGCGCGTAGCAATTACACAAACTACCTCGGCCGTAATCCAGAAGATGTCGACGTGCTCCAGGAGTATATCGACGTGCTCTTTAACATGCAGAGCAACCGCCGGGGCCGGCTTCAGCAAGCCATCGTAGCCTACAACCAATTGCTCCGTTATGACCCGGATAATGAGGATGCCGACGAGGCGCTCTTCGACCTATATCTGCAAACAGAGTCTTGGGGCGACCTTGCCTTCATGACCGAACGGCGGCTACAAGACGACCCGGACAACGAAGAGCTTCGCTTCTATTACGCGCGCGCTCTTGATGAAATGGACCGCGTTGACAGCGCCATCAACGCCTACCGCGAGCTTGTCGAAGCGGAAACACAGAACCCCGAGGTTTATGGCCGGCTCGCGGCGCGCCTTCATGCGCGCGGGCTCACCTCACAGGCGCTCGATGTCATCGAAACGGGTGAATCGATTTTGGGCGATGACGCAGCTTTTCAAGCTGAACAAGGCAGCTTCTTTGCCGAAATCGGCGAGATGCGGCGGGCAGCAGAGGCGTTTGAACGAGCGCTTGCTCAAGATTCCGACGACGCGTCGGTATTGAGAGCGGCCGCCCGTTTCTACCTGACCCAGCACCAGGCCTCGACAGGGCTCGCGCTGGCCGAGCGCGCCGCCGCAATCGCGCCGGAGGACGGGCGCACCCAATTAACGCTTGCGCAAGCGTATCAGCGCACGGGCGACATCGAACGCGCAACAACGATCCTTGAAGAAATGGACCCCTTAACGCGCATCGACACGCCGGGCGCGTTGCTTGCGTTGGCCGAACTCCAATTCGGTCAAGAGGATCTGGAGGCCGGATGGCAAACGGTCGACGCCTATATGGACGCGTTCCCACAGAATACGCTTATCGAAACTTACTTCGAGGGCCGGGAGAAGCTTATCACTGGTGAACCCGATGAGGCCGCGCGGCTGCTCGCCAACGTCCACGATCAGGCGCCTGACCTCGCCCCCGCCCACTATTTCATGGCGGTGGCCTACATCCAATCCGGTCAACGCGAGATGGCCCGAGGCGCGCTCGAGAGCTATCTCCGCCGGTTCCCCGATGAACATCACGCGCGCATGTTGTTGGCCAGCGAGGTGCATGGTCAAGACAGCGAACGGGAACTGGCGAACCTAGCGGTGTCTATACTCGACGCTGGCGGCGGTGATGCTCAGACGTTGATCGCTGCGGCGTTGAATCTGTTCGATACCGCCATGCGGCAAGGAAACGAGGCGGCACAGGCGGATACCGTCAAGAACCTCCTGAACAACGCCATTGCGCGCAACCCACGTTCCGCGGCCGCGTACCAAGCGCTGGCGGACGTATACCTCGCCTTGGACGATCCAGCCGGCGCGCGCCAGGTCTTGGACGACGCAATGGCCGCCAATGTCAGCAACGAAGAAGTGATGCTTACTCGAGTTAGCGTAGCCCTCGCAGAGGACGATCTAGACGAAGCGCGAGAATCATATTTGGAGACGCTGGCCGATGGGGAGCTATCGGTGGACGACATTATCAGATGGGCGGACTTCGTGCGTAATCGGGGCCATTCCGCATTGGCCTACGAGTTCATGACATTGGCGCAAGAACATTTTTCTGGAGACGACGCACGTCAGATCGAAGCAGCCAGCCTACTATTCGCAGACGCGGGCATATCTGCGGAAGAACGGCTCGCCCGGCTCGAAGAATTCGAAACCGAGGAGTTGGGCGACGCCCTGGCTGAGCGTATCGCCGCAATAAGACTTGAGGCCGCACGCGAGAAAGTGCGCCAGGGTGGCGAGGAAAATCTGGCCCGCGCCAGATCGTTGCTTGATGAAGCCGCAGAGACAGCGGCGCAAAACCCACAGATTGCTCTTTTGCGAGCGGAGATTCACCTGAGGCAAGACCCGCCCAATACCGAGGCCGCTGAAGGTGAATTGCGCGGCCTCTTGGAGCGGGACCCCGGCAATGTGCAGGCGTTGCTCGGGATGAGCGAGGTTCGGTTGCGCCAAGCGGACTTAACGGGCGCGGCCGACTTCGTAGAGAGGGCCCGTCAGGCGGCCCCTAATAACTACCCGGTGCAGCTTCAGTATGCCGAGGTCAGCTTACGGCGCCAGCGATATACTGAGGCGAGAGAGATCCTCAGTCAGGTGGTAGACCAGAACCCTGACAACGACTATGCCCAACTCCGTCTTGCAGAGGCGCATGCCGGCGAAGGCAACATCGACGAAGCCCGCCAGATTGCCGACGCCATCCGGGGCCGCGCTGGAGAAGAACTAGCTTCCGAATTGGATGCGCTCGATATGCAAGTGATGCTTGCCGAGGGAACTCCCGAACAAGCCATGCAGGCGCTCAGAGAACGTTACGAGGCCGACCCCGAAGATGCGGACGCCTTAGTCACGCTGGCGAGGGCGTTGGCGCGTCAAGGAGACATTGACGCCGCTGAGCAATTGCTGAAGGAGTTTGTCGAGGAACACGGCGACAACGCAGAGCCATGGATTACCCTAGGGCGCTTCTATCTCGCCTTGCCTGACCGCCAACGCTGGCAACAGGCTTCCACAGCTCTCACGCGCGCGCTCATTATGGAACCAGACAATCTCCCGGCCATTACAGAGATGATTCAGGTTCAGACCCGGTTAGGCAACCAAGCCGAGGCGGCTGCCTTGTGCGATCGGTATCTCGAACACAGGCCCGACGCCCCTCATGTGCTCT
>PUMX01000404.1 GCA_003552485.1 Candidatus Hydrogenedentota bacterium | reverse complement strand
GGACACCGTCGAGTTCTTCAACCTCGTGCAGGGGCTCGAGTTGGACGAACAAGAAAAAGAAGATCTGGTGGCCTTCATGCTCACGCTGTAAGCCGCCTTACCCACTGCGAATAGCGCGGCCCCGGTCGCCCCGGTTGCCGGGGCCCGCTATCACACTGCCTGTGACATAGAACAGCTCTTGAGCCCAACATCGTCCCACGCGCCCCGTGCAATCATTTGCGCGGCTTGTTATTCGGATTCACGCACGACAGGGTTGCGCAGCACGCCCACGCCTTCCAGTTCGATCTCGACAATGTCGCCATGCTCCATGGGGCCGGTTGTGCCTGGCGTGCCCGTGTAGATCAGGTCGCCCGGAAACAGCGTCACGTACTGGCTCATGTAACTGACGATCGAAGCGACGTCATGCACCATGCCGCTCGTGCGTTCGCTTTGCTTGACCTCATCATTCAAGCGCAGTTCGAGCAGCAAATCGTCATAATCCAGCCCGCGCGCGATGAAGGGGCCATACGGACTGAATGTGTCCGCGCCCTTGGCCCGCCACCATTGAACGTCGCGGTGTTCGGGATCGTTTTGCCAGAACCGTTCGCTGACGTCGTTGCCGGCGGTGACGCCGAATACGTAATCCATGGCGTCCTCAAGCGCGACATTCGAGGCTTCTCGTCCGATCACGATGACCAGTTCCGCTTCGTAATGCACATCATCCGAGGCGTCGGCTGGAATCACGATATCTTGCTCGTGCGCGGTGAGAGACGCGATCGTCTTGAGGAACGGCTGCACCCTTTGGAACCGCTCGGGTATTTCCTCGCCGGGAATATGAGATGCGTAATTGCCCGCCAGGGCGAAAACTTGCCTGGGTTCACACGGCACCAGCAGCGTCACCTCTTCGAGCGCATGCACACGGTCGGTGAGCTGATGCTCTCCAAACAGATCCCCTTCAAGTTCGCGCACCTCATCACCTTCGACCACCCCATACGCTACGGCGCCATCCACCTCAAAGCGCGCGTAACGCGTCACATCCTCGTTTTCGCCAAAAGCCGCAGCCCCTAACAGAGCGCACCCGGCGACAGCCCACAATCTCATCAGACGCATCATGGTCTTACCTCCTCCCCTATGTGATACCGGCTGCGTTTTCCGGTCCGCCGGCCATTCCTGGCGATCCGGACGCAAATCCGTCTGCTCTACTGTACGACTATTGTAGGACGCGCCGAGTTGGCGATCAACGGCCTCGCCGCCGGCGTATTGCGCCTCGGCTCATGACACGTTACACTTGCCGCGCGCGGTGCGAGCCGTGGCGGAAAGGCCCGGTCATGGGCAAATGAGTGTCGGCCAAGGGCCGCCCGGATGAGAGTCGGTATGCGTATTGCTTTCATAGACCTGCAATTTTCATGGCCCCCGAAAGGTGGCGGCGAAGTTGATTTGTTCAACACCGTGAAAGGTATCCAGGGGCTCGGTCACGAAGTAAAACTGTTCGCGCGCTCCCACCATGGCTCGTGGGAGCGAGGAGGTAGCGTGGAGTCGGCTGTAGCGCCGTTTCCTATCGAAGTTGTGCCGGGCATCGAATCAGGGTCACCTACGGTGGCGGCGAAACGGATCCGAGCTGCGGTCGATGCGTGGAAGCCAAACGCCGTCATGTTGGTGTTTGGATTCTTTCTTGGGCCATATCTCGCGGAGGCGCTAGGTCATTACCGGCTCGCCTTGCGTTTCTTCGCGTACGAATGCGTATGTCCCCGGGATTTCCGGCTCTTCTGGAATGGGGCGCCCTGTCCAAAAAACTACATCGAGACACCCGACATCTGCCGGCGCTGTATGGTTCGATCCCGCGGCGGTGAAATCGCCAGCGCCCGCCCCATGCCATACATCCGGGAGTACCTCGACACCGCCGCGTATACGCCCGGCTATTACCGGCGAACCCTCGAGGCCTTGCGGAAGGCGCGTGTAATCGTAGTCTACAATCCCATTATGGCCGCGCAGTTCGAAGGAGTTGGGCCCGAGATCGTCGAGATTCCCGGCGGGGTAGACCCGGCGGCATTTGCGCCGCCGGCGGAACGGGCGCGCCGCTCGCACACGGTTATTCTTATGCCCGGACGCGCCGAAGATCCCACAAAGGGGTTTGCAACGCTCGCGGACGCCGCGCGCGAACTAGCCGCGGAGCGCGACGACTTCGAAATCTGGGTTACCCAAGCCGAGGCGCCGGCGGACGCGCCGCCGCAGGTTCGAGCGGCCGGCTGGCGCGATCCCGCCAGTTTCTGGCGCACATATCAAGAAGCCGATGTGGCCGTCGTGCCCTCCATCTGGGAGGAGCCGTTTGGGCTGGTGGCCGTCGAGGCCATGGCGTCGGGCTTGCCCGTGGTCGCCAGTCAAGTCGGCGGGTTGCAGCGTATTGTGCGTGATGGAGAAACCGGCATCCTTGTTCCGCCCGCAGACAGCCGCGCGCTGGCGCACGCGTTGCGCCGCCTCATTGCGGACCCCGCTGAGCGGCAGCGTATGGGAACAGCCGGCCGCGCGTTGGCGGAAGAAGAATATGGGTGGGACAGGGTCGTTCGCAAGCACTACGCGCCCGTTTTCGACAAGCTTGCCGAGGCGCGGGAGGCCGCGCCATGACAAATAAGCAGCAACAAAGCCGTCTCGCGGTTTTTCACAGCGCCGGCCACGATTTGCGGCCGGTGTTGGACGCGCTTGAACGCGAGCGCCCGGGCGCGCGCATAACCATCTGGATCCCGAGAGACCACAAACTGACCGATGACATCGCCGCCCGCGTTAATGCCGTTTACGAGACCGAGTTATCTCATTATTGTCCGCGCCAGTTCCGCGCCTGCTGGCGGTTGATTCGGCGCCTGCGCGACGAGCGTTACGATGCGTTCGCCGTGCTCTACAACAGCCCTCAGTTACGCATGCTCGCCGCTCTGTCCGGCGCGCCGGTCTGTTGGTGTGCGACCGGGGACCGCCGGCTCACGCCGATTCCATCGAATCCGATGCGCGTCGCCATTGGCGAGGCGCTGCTCGGCGTTGGCGGCCGGCTCCGATACGTGCGCGTGTGGGTTACCGTGTACTGCTTCCCAGCGCGGCGTTGAAAGCTTGCGATCACCGCCAAGACCCGCGCAGCCAGTGAATTGCGCGCGGCGGAACCCCATTCCAGAAGCTTTGTTGTGGGCGGTTCGGATTTCAATTAGGTTTTGCGAGGGTGGATACGTTAAGATTAGCGTGTGTATTTGTAGATTCCCAAACCAGTGAATTCTTATGAGTAGAGAAGACAAACCCGTTATCGTTCAATCTGACCGTTCGATTTTGCTCGAAACCGACGGCCCCTGTTTCGAAGAGGCGCGCGATTGCATCGCCGTGTTCGCTGAATTGGTGAAGTCGCCCGAGCATATTCACACGTACCGCATCACGCCTTTGTCCCTGTGGAACGCCGCCGCCGCCGGGCTCACCGTCGATGAGGTCAAGGATGGCCTCTCTCGCTTCAGCCGTTATGAGATTCCGCAGAACGTTCTGACGGATATCGAGGAAACCATGGGGCGCTACGGGCGCCTCAAACTCTACAAGGAGCAGGACGAGCACCTCGTCATCACGTCAGACGATGACCGGCTCATCACCGAACTGGCGAACCACAAAGACATCAAGCCCTACATCCAGGACCATGCTTCCGGCGTTATCCGCATTAACCCGATTGACCGCGGAAACGTCAAGAGCGCGCTGATCAAGATTGGTTATCCCGTCGAGGATTTGGCCGGCTACATCGAAGGCGCGCCGCTGGAACTTGAACTCAATGAACGCACTGACGGCGGCGTTTCCTTTGGGCTTCGTCCCTACCAGCGGGAAGCCGTCGACGCCTTTCACTTGGGGGGGTCAAACAAGGGCGGCAGCGGCGTAATCGTGTTGCCTTGCGGGGCAGGGAAGACAATTGTCGGCATCGCCGCGATCAATAAACTGCAGACCCAAACGCTGGTGTTGACCACCAATACCGTGGCGTTGCGGCAATGGAAGCTAGAACTCGTGGATAAGACCACACTCACGGAGGATCAAGTCGGCGAGTACAGCGGTGACGTTAAGACGCTAGGGCCGGTGACCATCGCCACCTATCAGGTGCTTACGCATCGGAAGACCAAGGATAGCGAATTCGTCCATTTCGATATCTTTGACAAGGCGAACTGGGGCCTGATCATTTACGATGAAGTGCATCTGCTTCCCGCGCCCGTATTTCGCGCTACCGCCGCCCTGCAGGCCCGGCGCCGTCTCGGGTTGACGGCCACGCTGGTGCGTGAAGATGCGCGTGAGGACGATGTGTTCAGCCTCATTGGCCCCATGAAATATGACGTGCCCTGGAAGGAACTTGAGAAACAGGGCTGGATCGCGCAAGCGTTATGCACGGAGATCCGGGCTCCATTACCGGACGAGGAACGCTACAATTACGCCGTAGCCGAAAAACGCCACAAATTCCGCATTGCTTCGACGAATCCACTCAAAGAGGACATCTGCGAGTCCATTGTCGCCCAGCATGACGGCGACAACATCCTCATCATCGGGCAGTACTTGGACCAGCTCAAAACACTGGCGAAACGGTTCGACGCGCCGCTGATCACCGGGCAGAAGTCTAACAAAGAGCGCGAAAAGCTTTACGAAGCTTTCCGAACAGGCGACATCAGACTGTTGGTGGTGTCGAAAGTCGCCAATTTCGCCATTGATCTGCCGGACGCCAACGTGGCCATCCAAGTGTCAGGCACCTTTGGTTCGCGGCAGGAAGAGGCGCAACGCCTCGGCCGCATCCTGCGCCCGAAAGGCAACGGCAGCCTGGCCCGATTCTACTCGCTGGTGTCCCGAGACACGTGCGACCAGGATTTTGCCGTCAAACGCCAGCTCTTCCTCACGGAGCAAGGCTACCGGTACGAAATCCTGAACGCCGAAGAGATACAGAATCCGGAGGAAACGCCGGCATGACGTCTGTGCGGCTATACTGCGGGCTCGATCCCGATAGCCGCACGCGCGCCGTGGACGAGGCGTTTCTCGAGTACTGGGGCCGCGCTGTGCTTCTCTTGCCCACTCGGGAATCGGCGCGAACCCGCCTGGAATCGCTGCTACTCGAACGGGAATTGCCCGGGGCTTGGGGCCGTCCGATGCTCACGTTCGAGGACTTCGCCTTGGGCATCCTGCGCGGCGCGGGCTTGCCCGTGCTGCGCGTCGGCCCGTTGCCGCGGAGATTACTTCTCGAACAAGCCGTGGCTGAGCGCGCCGCCCGTAACCCCACTGCCGAACCCGCGCTCGGTGCGCGCAACCGGGGTTTCCTCAATCATCTCGAAGGCGCCATCGCCCAGTTGAAGCAGGCGGCAATTGAGCCCGAGGAATTCCGGAAGCTCGTGCATAACCGCCGGCGGCCCTCGCCTCTTGACCCCGTGGTGGCTGACCTATATGAGAGTTATCAGCAGCGGTTGAAGGAGGCGCATATCTACGACCGGCAAGGCGTCTATTGGGAAGCCTTCGCAGCGTGTCAGAAGGAACGGCCTTGGGCGTTGGAAGGCGTCGAGGCGTTGTTTCTGGATGGCTTCGACGACTTTACGCCTTCCGAATTCCGTCTACTGGCCGCGCTCGCGCCGTATCTCGAGCATATGGGTTTCGGGCTCAATTACCATCCGCGTCATCCGTCCAAACGCGACGCGCAGACGCTTCAAGCCGCGACCGCTGAGCAACTCATTCACACGCTGCATGCCGAAGTCGTGGAACTGGACACGCCGCCGCCAACACGGTACACAGACTTTGCCGCGCGGCATCTGTTTTGGCGGGAAAAGCCGCCAGAACCCAGCGGCCTGACTGAGAATCTGAAGCTGACCGCCTACCCGGACGCCGCCAGCGAGATTGAGGGCGTCGCGCGCGAGGTGAAGCGGCTCATCCTTGACGACGGGGTTGCGCCTGAATCCATTGCGGTGGTGTTTCGCGACTTGTCGTCGGAGGCGCCGTTCGTGCGCGCAACCTTCGAACGGCTGGGCGTTCCTTTGCGTATGTTTCACGATCCCCCACTTGCTGAAAGCGCCTTGTGCGGTTACGTGTTGACCCTGCTTGATGCGCTGATCGAGTGGCGGCGCGAAGCGGTGATCGACGTGCTGACCGCGCCATGGTTCAACCCTGCGACGGAGGCAGACTTGGCGTCCGCCGCCCGCGAAGCCCTCATGCCCGCGCCAACTTTGGCGCGTTACGCCGGTATCGTGTCAGGGTATGAGGAATGGAGCGCCGGTTTGGAACGGCTCGCCCGTGAAATTGCGCGGGGCGAAGAAGATACCGCAAATCCGTTCCACGTCCCTATGGCCGATCCCTCGGCCGCCTGTGCGGCGTTGCAAGAGGCCGTAGCCCAGTTGCGCGCCCTTGAAGTACTGTGGCCCGCGGGCAAAGCGCCGCCGAAAACCCACGCCGAGGCCATCGAAACGTTGCTCGAGGCATGCGGTGTGGCCCTGGGCGTTACGGCGTTGCCAGACGCGGTGGCGCGGGAGCGCGAGCGCACGGCCTACGAGGCGCTACGGAACGTGCTCGGCGTCATCCGGCGATGGGGCGGCGATTCGCTGGCGGCGATGAGCCGCTCAACGTTCTTGGCCTACCTGGACCACATACTGCGCGACACGCCGCACAGCGGCAAACAACAGCGTGAGGGCGTGGGCTGCATGGACCTGGACCGCGCGCGCAATTTGTGTTTCGACTACGTCTTTCTCGCAGGCGTCAACGAGGGGCGTATGCCCATGGGCGCTCCGGTGAATGCGCTGTACGGCGAGGACGACCGGCGTGATCTCGCGGAGGCGGGACTTGAGCTCGAAGGAGCTGACGCGCGCAATGCGCGGGAACGCCTCATGTTTCACCGTCTTTTTGACCTTCCTCGCACAGCCATGCGCTTGAGTTGGAATCAGGCCTCTCGCACGGGACGGCCCGCATTGCCGAGTCCATTCGTCAACGATGTCAAGGAGCTGTTTCCCGGCATTTCGATCGCCGTGGGCGACTCCGTCGCGGATAGCGTCTCGAACCCCTGGGACACACTCTGCAAGCGCGATCTCTGCAACGCATCGGTAACCACGGCGGGCAAGGGCCTTGCAAAGCGTTACCCGGATGAGTTGAGGCCGATACTCGACGGCGTGGCTATCGAAGCCCAACGTTACAGCACGGCGCCCTTTGGCGCGCATGACGGCATGCTCACGGAGACCGATGCGGCCACGGCTATTGCGGCGCTCTTCGGGGAAAAGCGCGCTTTCAGCGTGGGCCAGCTCGAAACGTACGCCGAGTGTCCATTCCGCTTCTTCATGGAGCGCGTGTTGCGGGTCGAGGACGTTGACGAGCCCGGCCAGGCCTTCGACCCCATGGTCTTTGGACGCCTCCTCCACGAAACGTTGCAACGTTTTCACAGCCAGTATTGCGGCGTTCCCGTCGAAGAAATTCCTGCAGAAGAGGGAGAAGCCGCGTTGATGACGCTTGCCGGGGAAGTCTTCGACGCGGCCGCATGGCGGAGCGCAGGCGCGCCAAAAGGCGTGATCGCCGCCGAACGCATCCGCGTCAAAGCAATGTTGCGCCGTTACTTCCGGCTTGCCCGGGAAACGCGGGAGACGGGTTGGAAACCGGCGCATTTCGAAGTAAGCTTCGGGCCAACGCGCCGCAAAGAGCGGGATCCCCTGAGCACATCCGAACCCTACGCGATTAGCACGGAGGCGGGTCCCGCCCAGTTCTCCGGCGTCATCGACCGTATCGATTTGAAAGACGATCAGGCCCGTATCATCGATTACAAGACGCGGGTCAATGTGTCCGCGAAGGCGTTTACTGAAGGCGTCTCGCTGCAGTTGCCTCTGTACGCCGCCGCGCTCCAACGCCTCCTCCTGCCGGACACGGACTGCCGCCACGCATTGCTTGTGGAAGTGGGATCGGCGAAACGGGTGCATGGCCTGCAGCGGGGAACCGCCAAAGACGGCGACGAAGGTCTTGAAGCGGCCCGCGAGGCCATGCAATGGGCCGAGACAGCGGCGCGCCACTACATCAGCAAAATTCGCGCCGGCCTTTTCCCTCCGCTGCCTTACAATCGCGCCTGCCATGCTTGCACGCGCCGCCGCCCCTGCCGCTACGAACAAAGCCGCATCGACCGCAAACCGGCGGCGCCGGTCCGTCCCATTCCTGAAGACGAAGAGAATAGGGCGGATGCCTCTCCTGGCGCGGAATAGGGGCGTGTCTTAAGAGATAGGGACCGGTTCCGGCTGGTGTGGGCGACGGCCCGGAGGATTGCGCCCTACTGCAAGCGAGACGAGACCCGCTATCATGAAGTGGCCGCTCAACTGTGGGCAGCGCGCCTATGTGTCCGCCTCCTCTTCCTCTTCTTCTTCCTCGTCGATGTCGTCAAACATCGTATGTTCGAGGCTTCGCGCGCGCCACTCAGCTAACGCCGCGACGGCGGCGGCTTCGATAGTCCGTCCCTTCTCGTCGAGCGAGCGGGCCTCTTCGGTCAAACGGCTGATCTCTTGCAGCAGCCAGTTACTGCGCGCGCGGGTCTGGCTCTGGTTGCCGACGCTGGTCAGATAAACCGATTGATACTCGCCGGCCTTGGCCAACAGATCCTGCAACGGCTCGATAAACGCCTCGCCCGATTCTTCTTCAAGGACGCACAGCGCACGGCTCAGCCGGTGCAAATTCGCTGTCGCGCGCGCGGCGGTCGAGCGTGGCAGATTGCCTATGCTCCACTGCTCTTCGATATAGGGGAACGCCCGCAGCAATGTGAAAAACTCGAGCCGTTCCAGTTCATAGTCAGTCTGTTGTGCGATCGCCTCGATGAGTTCGCGCAATTCCTCGGACAGGCGGTCCTGCAAGGCTTCCTTATCGAGAAGCGCTTGTGCTTCCCGTTGGGCCGTCCACGCTGCCGCGCGGTGAAGAACATCGCCGCCGCGGCCCCGCAAGAAGCGCGGCGCCGAGTCGACCCGCAGGGTCGCGACTCCGTCGTCGATGGCGGGCGTGGTGAGCTCGTTATTCAACGCATCCGTGAATCGCAGGTTCGAGACATCCCCGGTATCCAACGTCACGTCGCCGGCCTCGTTGTCGCTCCACAACGCTACGAGCCAGCGGTCGTCGGTCCGAAACACGTGCGCGTCGATGCCGTTCTGTGGCAACTGTCCGATGTAGCGCGCATCCTGAAACTGGTGAACAAATCCGCTCAGGTGCGCATAGCCCGGGAAGAAACCGCCGTGGTCGACCAAGGCGGACGCGTGGAGATGAGTGAATGCGGCGCCCGCGGCTGCGTGGCGCACAAGCCGCCTGACGAGCGCGGGACCCGCGTCGAAGGCGTCATCCTCTTCCGCATTCGTTCCTTCCTCCTCAGCATCGCTGTCTTCGCCCTGGGATGCTTGCGGAGGAGCGGTCACCACGGTGAGACGAAGCCCTTCATACCCCGCTTCTTCGGCTGCGCGCCGGTAATCCGCCGGGGTTGCGCCGCCGTTCGAGTCTTCTTTGATGGCTAACCCGCGCAGGTGGCGGCCCCCGCCGTCGCGCAAGGCCGCGTCCACCGCGTCCACGTTGTCGACGATCAGCGCCATACCCGACCGCACGCCTCCGCGCCGCAGCGCCTCGGTCGCGCTCAACAGCGCCTCGGAATCGCCGTGGGCGTCGAGTTCCCAATGACTTACTCGGTCGCCGTAACGCGCCGCCGCTTGCTCGAGCGCGTTTTCGCTGATGGCCGCCAAGTCGACGGCCAGCGCGACGCGGAGCCCTGCTTCGTCCGCGGCTTCCAAATGTCGGTCGAAAGCCGGATCCGCCAAATGCTGGCGCGCAACCCGCAACGGAAGTCCCAGTAACGCTTGAAGTTGGTCTGGATCGAACCGTTGCATTTCCATGCCGACGGGCGCGCTGGATTCGGCAAACGGGCGGCCCACGCGGCAGAACTCATGCGTGGAATT
>PUMX01000388.1 GCA_003552485.1 Candidatus Hydrogenedentota bacterium | reverse complement strand
TGACGCCAACAAAGGCGAGCAGCTCGTCGTGTTGCACACATTGGAGGACGACGAGCTCGAGCGCTTGACAAGCAAACTCCCAGACTGTGACTTGCCCAATCTGTGGATTCCCCGCGCCAAGAACTTTTACCGTATCGAGGAAATTCCTGTCCTCGGCACTGGCAAATTAGATCTGAAGAAAATCAAGACCATGGCGAAAGAGTTAGCGCTGACAGACTAGGCGAAGCGCCAGCGTTTGTCCCGTGTTGGGGGTATGCCCGGCGCGCCTCTTGTCGGTAATTGAAGCGGCGGCCTCCATCCCAACCGTCCCAGATCGAAGATGTTTACTTCGCGGGTAACCCTAAGCGTCAACGCGGTAGTCATTGAGCTTGTTGCGCAGTGTGCGTACGCTGATGCCCAAGACCTTGGCGGCGTTGGCTCGGTTTTGGCCGCACCGCTCGAGGGTTTTCAAAATCAGGTCTTTTTCCATCTGCGCCACGGTGGTCCCGAAGGGTGCGGACACTAACGCTTCGGCGCTGTTGATCCGTAACGCAGAGCTCGTGAGGGCGAAATGCGCGGGTTCAAGGACGGGGCCGGGCGCGAGCACCACCGCTCGCTCGACGGCGTTCTGCAACTCCCGCACGTTTCCGGGCCAGTCATAATCCATCAGCATTTGACGGGCGTTGTCAGTGTAGCCACGCAAGTTTCGTCCGTTTTCCTGTGCAAAGCGTTGCAGGAAATGATCGAGAAGCGCCGGGATATCGTCTTTCCGTTCCCGTAGCGGAGGGATGCGGATCGCGATAACGTTGAGGCGGTAGAACAGATCCTCACGGAAGGCGCCTTCGTTTACCGCCGCCTCCAGGTGGCGGTTGGAGGTGCTGACGATACGGGTGTCCACTTGGATGGAGCGGGTGCCGCCCACGCGTTCGAACTCGCGTTCCTGCAAGGCGCGCAATAACTTCGGCTGGAGTTCGAGGCTGATTTCGCTGATTTCGTCAAGCAGCAACGTGCCCCCGTCAGCCAGTTCAAAGCGGCCCATCTTTGCTTCATGGGCGCCGGTAAACGCGCCCTTTTCGTGGCCAAACAACTCGCTTTCGAGAAGGCCGGCGGAAAGCGCGGCGCAGTTGACCTTAATGAATGGGTTGTCCTTGCGGGGGCTGCCGAAATGGATGGCGCGTGCGGCCAGTTCCTTGCCGGTTCCGCTTTCCCCCCGGACAAGCACCGTCGCCCGGCTATCGGCCACGCGCTCGATCTGCTCATAGACGTGGCGCATGGCGGAACTCTGACCGACCATGGCCGCAATATCGTACGGCCGGTTCAGTTCCTCGCGAAGATAACGGTTTTCCCGCGTCAAACGCGCACGTTCCAGCGCGCGCTTCACCGCGACTTCCAATTCGTCCGTGGCGAATGGTTTGAGGATGTAATCCTCGGCGCCTTGCTTCAGAGCTTGTACGGCGGTCTCAATCGTGCCGTACGCTGTCATCAGGATGCAGCGCGTATCGTCGGATGAGTGCTGGTTCACGGCCTCAAGCACACCGAGTCCATCCACAGGCGTCATCTTAAGATCCGTGATAACGAGATCATAGCTGCGGTCGTTCAGAAGGTTAATCCCCTCTTGACCAGAGGCGGCCGCCTCGCAACTGTGACCCTCGCGGGTGAGCGCTTCCTGAACGAACTCCCGCATCAGCGCGTCGTCATCGATGACCAGTATTCGTGATCCAGCCATAGTTCAATCCGTGTTTTGCATGACCTGCGTTCCCTGGCGCTCTTGCTCGCGCCGTTAGCGCTCGAATGCGCGGGGAACGACAATGGAAAAGCTGGTTCCGGCGTTGGGTTGGCTTTCCGCGTGCAAGTAGCCGCCATGTCCTTCCACAATCTTCTCGGCCACGGCCAGCCCCAGGCCCGTGCCCTTTTCCTTCGTCGTGTAGAAAGGAGAGAAGGCCTGCGATAATTCGTCTGCGTTCATTCCCCGTCCGGTGTCCGTGACCGTCAACACGCCGTTGTCTCCATCCGTCTTTGCCGTGATGCGCACGACGCCATGGCTACTGATGCTCTGGACGGCGTTCAGCAAAATGTTTAGCAGGACTTGGCGCATCTTGTCGGGGTCCACGAAGAGGCGCAAATCTTCGGACAACTCCTGTACGAAGTCAATCTGCTTCTCCCCGGTTTGCAGAAAACTCAAGGCGCTCTGCGCCAGGGCGCCGGCTTCCACGGGAGCGAGCTTAAGCTGCAACGGCCGAGTGTACTCGAGAAGCTCGGTCACCACGTCGTCGAGATTGCGGGCGCCGGCCAGGATCTTCTCGACAAGCCGCCGTCGCGGATCGCCTTCGGACAAGTCTTTTTCGAGCAGGGTGGCGAAGCCGCGAATGCCGCCAAGTGGATTGCGGATTTCGTGCGCGACCGTGGCGGCCAATTCCCCGACGGCGGCAAGCCGATCTTTTTGCCGGATTTGCTCGCGCAGCAGTTCGACCTCGGTGAGATCCTGAAATACCTTCACCCAGCCGATTCGTTGCCCGGCGCGATCGGCAATGGGAGCGTCGCGTTCGCTGACCGGAGCCATCACCCCGTCTTTTGTGCGCAACTCCATGAGATGACGGCCTTGCGGGGCGGCGAACGCCCGGCCAAAGACGGCGTCAAATGGCTTGTTCACTACTTCGTCAGCGGAGTATCCGAGCACTTGGCTTGCGGCCCGATTGAAGCGCGTCACATTTCCGTCAGTGTTGATAGCGATAACACCGTCGCTCATGCTTTCAAGGATGTAACTCAAATAATCATTGGCAAGCGCGAGTTCGCGGTTCTTCTCCTCCAGTTCCTTATCTAGTTCTTGCAGCCGCGCTTCAAGGCGGTGGTACGATTCTTCCAGGCTGCGCGTGGTCTGGGTAAAGAGTTCGAACGCCTTGGCTAGCGCTTGCACATCCGTGGGATCGTTGCTCATGCTTCGCGATCAAAGTAGTCGGCGCCGGGATCATCAGCGCTGTATTTCCGCATCATTCCCCTGCCCCGGCTTAGTTCGTCGATGGTCACCCGCAGTTCCTTTAGCCGATCCTGCAGGGCCGCGGCCGCGTTGTTACACCGCTTGGCCATTTCGACGCTGAGCTTCTCGGCCTCAGTAGCCAAGGCTCTAATTTCGGCGCGCTCATCCTCGCTGAGATCCGTGGCGGACCCCCATTCGCGCTGCAATAGTTCAAACTCGCGGGCCAGTGTCGCCATGGTTTGGCTATGCGCCTGCTGCCGGGCGGCATAGGCCTCGAGTTCCGAATCATCAACGGCTTCTTCGACTTGTTGCAACTCATCCAGCATCTGGTTGAACCACGCGATCTGCCGCTGGAAGTAGTTGCGCATCCGGCGTGTAAGCTCGGGGTTCGGCACTTTAGTCTCCCAACGGCGCTTCCGTCTCGCCCCGCAAGCGGCCTTCCGTTTCCGCATATTTGGCCTTGACCGCTGCGGTGTCCGCCCACGGGGAATCGCTCTCCGCGAGCTCATGGAAAAGTTCCGCGCTGGTTATATAGTCCATCGATTGCATTAATGCGTTGGCCCGCTGAAACCGGGCCCACTCAGCATCTTCGGTGTCTTCGTATCCCGGCGCGCTAGTCTTGGCGTAGGCGTCCGCAGCCGCGCGGTAATCACCGCGTTGATAAAGGAAATCTCCCCAGCGAACCGTGGCCTTCTGGAATGGCGGCGTGGCGGCGGGGTTCCGGCGCGCCTCGTTTTCCAATTCACCCACCAGCTCACGTGCGGCTGCGGTCTGGTTGCTCCCGAGATAGGCGCGAAGCAGCGCGAGGTCATTGTCCGCGGTCCAGAGATCCGGATAACTGTCGCGGGCTTCTTCCAATAGCGCAACGCCCTGCGCGGCGTCGGTGCGCAGCAATGCTTCGCCCCGGAGGACTATAAGCTGGTGCGCCTTTTGGTCTGGTATACGTCCAGTGTCAACCTGATTTGAAACGGATAGCCCCTGGTCCCATGCGCGCGCGTCGAGTAACGCGATTGCCGCTTCCGCTAGGATTTCGGAATCATCCGTCAGTGTGCTCAATTGGGTGTAGACAGTCTTGGCCGGCTCGATCAGCCCCAAGTCCAAATAAACCGCCCCCAAGGCGTTGAGCGCATCGGCGCGTTGTTCTGGCCTGGCGGCCGTTTGCGGCAACGGTTGCAAGCGCGTGACGGCGTCGGTGACCCGTCCCATGTCGTGATATACACGGCCAATCGCCACGGCGGCGTCAAAGGCTTCGGCTTGTCCTGGCGCGGCTTCCTCGGCGCGCCTCAGCAGATCCAAGGCCGATTCGAGTTCGCCGAGGTGGTAGTAGGCCTTGCCCGCGGCCAACAGTGTGCCCGCATCCGCGGAACCGTCTTGGACGGCGGCGCTGTAGGCCATTGCCGCCCCTTCCATGTCGCCGGTGTTCTGAAGGAAGACGCCGGCTTCGTAGAGGGCGTCCGCTGGTTCCTCGTATTGGGACGCCGTCCGCCGCGCCAACCGCACGGCTTCGCTGCGTTGTCCTTTGGCGTCCAAAACGTTAGCCAACTCGACTAATGCTATGGGGGTAACACGGGTCTCGGGAAAGAAATCCAGCAGTTCACGCAATGTCTGCTCCGCCTGGTCATATTCGTTCATGGCCCGTTGGGCCTTCGCCAGAAGCAGGTATAGTTCGTCGTTACTCTCGATAGTCGTGGCGGTTTCCAAGCGCTCCTTCAGGGCAGCGGCCGCATCCTCGTAACGGGAGTCTTCCATAGCGATATGAACCAACCGCTTCGTGGCCTCGGCGCCCATCGGGTTGTCCGCCATGGCTTGCGCCGTCCGGCGGTAGAGCGACTCTGCGTCGCTTTGACGTCCCGCAAGCAAATAGGCGTCTCCCAGCCCCATGTGGGCTTGCGTGGCATAGGGGGACTCCGGGTGTTGTTGAATAAGGCGGCGGAAGAGGTCAGCAGCCTCGGCGCCATGGTTCAGCTCGAGCGCCGCGTTTCCCGCCCGGTAGAGGACGGCGTCCAGCGGTTCAACAGGCGGGGTTGCCGTCAGAATCCTTTCGTACAACGCACGCGCCGCGTAATGCATATCAGCCATCTCATAGAGCTGGGCCTTCCAGAATTGGGCCTCCAGTCGGCGGGGATGGTTCTGAGCGGCGCGAAGCAGCGCGTCAATCTCGCCATGCAATGCTTCCAGTTCAGCGGTATCCGGTTGGCGCGGCAATGCCTGAACCGCGGCTTCAATCCGCAGGAATCGCGCGTCAATGCGCAACGGGCTTGGCGGCGCCTGCGCAATGGCGGAGGCGAGTTCCGCCTGCGCTTCTGCGGGCCGCCCAAGTTCCATGAGATTATCCGCAAAACGCATGGCCTGTCCGATGTCCGCCGCGCGGGCTTCGGCAATGACGCTGGGATCCGCGTGTCGCACGTGGTTCATGTACAACATTGCGAATACCAACATAGCGGTAACGAGGCCGACTGTGGCGGCGGTTACGCCCTTTAATAGTTGACCCACATTGACCGCTGAGAAGTCGAGTAACCAGGACGCCATCCAGTTCTTCAATCGGGCCACAAACGCTGGTCTGGCTGCTCGCGGAGGCCTTGGCGCGGATTCCGCGTCGGGTTCATCGGGCGTCTCATTACCTTCCGGTTGCTTTTCTTCTCCTTTCGCGTCGGAGTCAAGAACCACCGAAGCCGAGGGTGGGGTAGCGTCTTCGGTTCGAGGCGCGCTCTCCTCGCTCCGCGGGGCGTCGTCTAACGGTCCGGCCTGATTGGATTGGCTGGAGACTCCACCTTCTCTATCACCCCCATAAACGATCTCCGTTGCGGAATCCCCGACCGCCTCGTCGGGATCGGAGGACGCAGTGGCGGATTCAGCTTCATGCGCGCCGACCGGATCCTCCAGATTCGCCTTCGAAAACAGAGCCTCTAGCTCGTCCTCGTCGAGCAGATAGCTCTTCGCGTCTTGATCGCTATCCGGGGATCCGGCGGATTTGGCGGCGTCTTGGGCGTCCGCAGCCTCTTCGGGTCCGCTGTCCTCCGGTATACCGTCGGATTTGTTCATCTCATCCGGCGCCACGATTGGCTCCTATCCTCCGTTTGACCGCCCACTCGACAGCATGTATGGGTGTGGTCTCGATCTATCGACAGCCCCCCAGTAAAGGCTTGACTAGCGTAACATGAAGGCGCACCTTGCGCAATATGCCGCGTAACGCGCCTAATTGAACAAGACGACGTGAATCTTCTTCGACAAGTCGCTGTCGGGATGATAGATAATGATGTCGTCCACGCCGTTATTGGTGAGGGCTTTTGCGCCTGCAGAGCCATACGGCGGCACATTCAGCGTCAGCCAGGGCCGGCGGCTCAAGAACTCGCCTGGACTGTTCTTGTGGATCACCAGCGTCTCATCTCCCCCTCCAAACGCTACGTCCGTATGCCCGTTGCCGGAAAAATCGCCCATGGTATAAGCCACGCTGCGCCGGCCGTCGGGGACTTCGATGGGGAAGGAGCCGGTGTAGGCGGGCGTATCACCGAAACCGTTTTCGCCATACATGTACACTTCAGCCTGCACCGTTACGCGTCCGCGCAGAAAGTAGCTTACGAACGACCCAATACTGTAAGGCACCTTGAGAAAGACAAGATCCTGTTTTTCGTCGCCGTCGACGTCGATTACAACCGGCGTTGCGAAAGCGCCCTCGAAGACGTACTGCGCCGACGGTTCACTAGGATAAACAAAAGGCTCGTCGGCGAGGTATATCTCGGTCACCACGGTGACGTTCAGGGTCCCCTTAAGCTTCGTAATCACCAGATCCGGAATTCCGTTACCCGTGATGTCCGCAAGCTTGGCGTCAGCGTCCCATTCATCATCGTCGGCCAAGGGCAGATCGAAACGGTGACGGGTTTCCCAGTTAGGTCCATAGGCGAAGTCGACCTGTTCATCATCCAGAAATACAAAGGCTTTGTGGTCGTCGTTCGGCGTCTCAAACGCCTTGAACGCCGGATATGTGTGACGTACGGTCAGACCGTCTTCACCGCCCCCGCTTGCGCCCGTATCGACTTCGCACCGGACAAGCGCGATATGCTCGTCGGCGTTGCGCACGGCGTATCCCGTCGGCATTGGAAGTATCCATTCGTCGACGCCGTCGCCCGTAAGATCCTGAGCCAGATCCTTTAGAAAACGGGGCCGCCGGGCGCTTTCCGGGAGTAACGACATAAACTCGGGCTCCGCCAAAACCTCGAACCGTCCGTCGACAAACTGATAGACCGTGGCGCCTTCGGCGTGGGCGACGACGAGCTCCTTGGGCGCGCTTCCGTCTACCTCGGCGAAAAAGAGACTGCCCACTTTTTCGTCAAGTGGAAGCACAAAGTGAGGTTTGCCATAGTAGCTTCCATCATCGCGCGAGAGAAAAACAGCCAGGCCCCGCTCGTTGTCGCCGCCGGGCGTGTCGTCGGCGATCACGGCGAACAAGTCGTCGTTTCCATTGCCGGTCACGTCTTGCGCGGAAACGTCCCAAACGGGGAGCGTTGTTTGTAATTGGTAAATGCTGGGTTCGGTGGCGGCCATGGCTACAAGGGCCGCCGCCCATACGGTGGTCATCATACGTCTATTCTCCGGGTTACTGCATTCAGCTTCCGAGGTTGCCCAATCGAATCGCGCAACGTGTGGCGCCGATGGTCAAGCTGCGTGGAAACCGAAGCTCCATTCGGCATGGTTGGACTGGGACCAGGCGGCTCTTGGTTTCGAGGCTCGGGTCAGGCAACACTTGTTCATTTTCACAGCCCATTAATGCTACACCGCCGCTCGAGGTTGCAATAGTAACGTCAAAACCCTCACGAGCGGGTGACGAGGTAGCGGTAGCAGCGGTTTTCGTGCATTTCAAGGGTTGTAAGCTCCGACTTTCTGTGCCGCAAACCGGCAGTAGGGGACGGTCATAAAGGCCAGCCGATATGCTACCCTATTGAATCATAATCAACGCGGAGACTCGTAAGAAGCATGAGCCAGGCGTGCGCAATCCGCCACACAATGGGTTCGGACACACAGCGGCTGGAAGAGGCGATTAGATACCGTTGGCCAAAGACCCGCAACAACGTATAGTAGAACTCGAGACGCAAGTCCGGCGCTTGCACGCCCAATTGCGCGCGGCGCAGGGGGAGAATGCCCCGTCACGAATGGCTGGCCGCCGCCCCCAGCATACGTCGAGAACCAAAGGACCCCATTCTCAACGGCAAGCCGGTGCGGCCCAATTCGGCGCGGAATCTCTCGGTGCGCCGTGGGCGAGCCAATTGTCTGTGCTCTTATTGATGGCGATTGTCGCCGTGGGCGTTTCGGCGCTGCTGCACATCAACGCGTTGACGCCCGGGCAACGGTTGATAAGCGGTTATGCGCTGGCGGCGCTTGCCATTGTTTACGGCGTGGTGACGCAGGGCGCGCCCCGCCCGTTTGGGGAAGCGGTTCTGGGGTGCGGCCTTGCGGGTTTGCCAGCGTTTACCCTGGGCGCATTCTGCTTGCCAGGCCTCCAGGTTGCGCCGCCCGATGCCTGGACATATATCGCTTTGGGCGCGGCGGTATTGTGTTATCCAATTGGCGTTTGGTTGCGGGAAAGCGGCGTTACGGCGGGGGTGAGCCTCTTACTCGTCTTTCTCTGTCTCGCCGGGGCGGGTTTTGCGCCGGCGGGCGTCAATCTGTATCCCCTCATTCTCTTCACCGGCAGCCTTATGACGGCGGCAACGCTGGTCATTTCGTTTCGCTATGGATGGCTATCGCTGGCGGTATTGGGGGCATTGGGCCATTTCGGGCTTTACATGATTCACTTCTGGCGTGCGCCGGACGTGCTGGGAATGGGAGAGGCGACGGCCTTTATCGCCCGCGCGGCCTATCTCACGCTGGGAGTGCTTGCGTATACACTTGCTAGCTTTTGGCGTAAACAACCCGCCGGCAGCCGTGGTTGGGGCATAGCGTTATGGGTGGGCGTGGTGGTTCTGGTGGGCGCTTGGATGTTGTACGACGCCGTGACAAGACAGCCCGCGATGCCCATTCCACTGTTCTGGCTGGCGTTGACGGGTGTTCTCACAGTGTTGGGCGCGACGGGGGCTTGGCGCCATGAGGCGACGGGGCTCGCAGCGCAGATGTTATGGGGGGTGGCGGCAATTGCGGGCGTATGGAGCGCCATCCAGGGGCTGAATGGAGCGGCGCTGGTCTTGGCGCTGACCGTCGCCGCGCTATTGCTTACCGTCGCGTACCGCATTCGGCGTTGGCCGGCCATTGCATTGATAAGCGTGTTGCTCGCCCTGTGTGCGGTAGGTCTTACGGCGCTTCAAATGGATCCCAACGAAACCTTTGTTTTGCAGCAAGCAACCGTTCCGGCTTTCTGGCCTGCCGTGGTGGCGGGCGCACTGTGTTTGTTTGTTGCTGCGAAGCTTCACGAACGCGCGTCTCGCGGCGCTTCCGAAAATGCTTCGGCGCCGTTCTACTTCATGTGGCCCAATGTGTTCGCTTTTTGCCACGCCGCCGGGGGCAGTCTCTTGCTTACCTCTGGCGTGGCGCTCGCCAATTACCGGGAGCCGGCGCTTCCTTTTCTTCTTGCCGGCGTTGCCGTGGCCAACGCAGCGGCGGGGCTCGTGCTCTTCTCGCCGGCTGTGCAGGCGTCCAGTGTGTTCTTGGTCGTCGGCGGGTTTTGCGCCTTTCAGTATCACTGGTTGACGGAGACCCAGGGTTTCGCCGGGCAGCCGGAGTTCTTGATGTTCGCCGCGGGGTTGTGCGGCGCGCTCCTCGTGTGCGGGTATCTGTGGCGTGGTTATTTGACGCGACGTTCCGGTGGCGAGACAGCGACAGCCGGTAGGGAAATCCTGGCAGCGATACCTTTTCTATTGGGCGCAGCCGCGGCGCTGCAGCTCATCGCCGCCGAGAGCGCGGACCAGGTTGCGCCGTTTGCCCAGGTTGGATTGGCGCTCGTGTTGCTAGGCGCCGGCCAGGCCATGCGAATCAACGGATTGCGCGCCGCAGCGCTGCTGGCGGGC
>PUMX01000167.1 GCA_003552485.1 Candidatus Hydrogenedentota bacterium | reverse complement strand
GAGATCAAGACCACACGCGGCATAATCATGACTGGAGACGCGGCGCCGCAGTTGGCCGGGCGGCACGTTAATGCATGCGGCGGCGCATTAGCCTTCACCATCGCAGCGCCGCGACACGCTGGCTTGGCCGAGATTACCGTTTTGCAAGACGGCGCCGTGCGGGGAAGCCTGTCATACGAGTTCCTGCCCGGTCCGCCAGCCCCGCCGATCCGATACGGGCTGGACCATCCCCAAGAAGAGGGGACTGGCGCATTCCGCTCCGTGCTCAGGAGTGAACTGATTGGAGACCGTTACGGCAATCCGGTGCAGGACACGACGCTCTATGTGAGAGTGGAGAACGCGTCGCTTGCGTCAGACGTTCTCGCAATCGAAGACGGTCATGGCGCGCTCGATATTGAAGTGAACGAATTGGACACAACGTTTCGGGTTTTTACCTACGAGGATCCGGAACAGACCGTCCTTCTGGACTCGCAAACCCTGAGTCTCGCTGACTATGTGAGAGTACCCGACGTAGTGGGCATGCCCCGGGCGGATGCTGAAGCCGCTATCCGCGGGGCTTGGCTTACGCTGGGAGAGATTAAGGAACAATACCATGACACCACGCCCGAGGGTTGTGTCACCAGCACGAATCCAGCGGCGGGCGCACGGCCCGGCGTGGGCGGCGCGGTAGACCTAACGGTTTCCCTTGGCCCGCACCCGGACGAGAGACGAGACCCGGATTCCGATCCAATGCCAGACCCAGATCCGTCTCCCGATCCCATGCCGGACCCCGAGCGCGGAGGCGCCCATGGTCCCGCGCTAAAGATGTTGCAGCAAGACGTATACGAAAAGGCGTTGCCCAATATCTCGGACGAACTCGCAAAGTCCGGCGGGGACCCGGCGCGCGTCAAACAGGCCATGGGCCACGACGTCTACCTGCGGCTCAGGGCGAAAAATCCCATCGACCCTGAGACGCTCTGGGCGTCGGCTTATGACGCAGACGGAGAGGCAATCTACTTGCCGGTGCGATGGCGGCCGACGGTTCCGGCCGATGACAGAGACGGCTGGGCAGTAATCACGCTTCCTGAATTCGTCCACGAAGGCGAAGACCTACTGGTGGAGACGGAAGCGCTAATCGCGGCCACCGGCGAAACAGTGAACGCGGAAACGGTGGTCTCTGTAGCCGGTCTGAGCGAAGGCAAAGCGGTGGACTCAGAGCCGAGGATCATTGAAGATACGCGCGTGAAGCGGCTCCCTCGAATGTTGGCGGGAGCAGCCTCGCCGGTTTATCGCATCGGGCCGATGGGCGTGTATGATGAGCCGCTGACAGTACAATTACCTTTAGCGCGGGACCAGCAGCCCGACGACCTCGATATCTATTACTACAGCGAATCGGCGGATCAAGAGGGCTGGTACCGCGGTGAACGAGTTATCGGCTGGTTAGCGCCGGAATCCGTACAGATTGTCGAAGAAGATGGCGTCACGTACCTCGAATTTGCGGTGAACCACTCAGGGGTGGTCCAGCTCGGACGCGACATCAGCCCACACCTGGGATCGATGGGCGTGTCGAGCCTGCGCATAACCGGTGATCCTATCCAGTGGATTGCACTGCTTCTTTTGCTCTCGTTGGGCGTGTGGGCCGCGCGACCGGGAAGACAAGTCTGCCGCGTTCGACGGGAGCGATCCTCAAAACGGTGAGCCCTCGGCGCGGAAACGATGAACGACGGCGGCATAAGCATACGCATTGGGCCGGTTGTGCTCACGCCAGAAGGACTGCTGCTGGCTTGCGCGCTTTGCGTTTTCCTTTTGGCTTCGTATGGCAGGGTACGGCAAGGTGTACATATTGATCGCCGCCTCGCCGCCGCATTGCTCGCGTGGGTCAGTCTGTGCGGCGTGGCCGGGGCGGCGATCTACGGGATTCCCGGCACGCTGGCGGCGCTCCGACAACCAGAAGCTCTGCCGCTCACCGCGGGTGTCGCCTTTGGCTCCTTTGGCGGGTACTGGGGCGTTCTAATCGGTGGCTTTATTGCGGCGCGGATTCTGCGATACGCGGCGCTTCCGTTACTCGACGCCCTTGTGCCCGGCATTCTTTTGGGAGGCTTCGTCGCCCGGGCGGCAGTCTTGTTTACCACGCCTCCCCCGCTATCGGCAACCCCTTTCGTCATCTGGTCTGTTGCCGACATGGCGTTGCACGCCGCGTTGTTTGTTGTTGTCGCGATATTTGAGCGGCGCCCGGGGCCATTGCGCCACGGCGCGCCCCTCGCAGTCTTCCTATGCGGATATGGCGCAGTCCGTTTCATCCTCGAGTTCTTCCGGGATGACGGCGTGTTGTGGGCGGGGCTAACCTGGGGACATCATATGAGCTTCTTGCAGACGGTATTTGGCTGCATACTGTTGGCCACCGCGCTACGCTACTCTGGAAATGACCCAGAACGCGATTCTCAGCGCTCCCGCCGCCAATAGGAACCTCCGTTGTCGATGGGGGCGATTTCTTCGGTGACGCCGTGCTCCTTGCGGTAGTCGTTGACGGCCCTCGCGCAAGCAGGAATGACGTAGTCATCAATGATAACGTATCCGCCGACGGATAGCTTGGGGTACAGATTCACGAGGGCGTCCATGGTGGACTCGTAGAGGTCGCCGTCAAGACGCAGCACAGCGAGTTGGTCAATGGGCGCGCTCGGGAGCGTGTCGCGGAACCAGCCTTCGAGAAATCGAACCTGCTCATCAAGCAGTCCGTAACGTTCGAAGTTGGAGCGCACCTCCTCGGCGGACACGGCGAGCGTCTTGAACTTCGAGAAGTAGAGTCCAAAATCCCAGGGATACTTCTTGATATTTGGCGTGGGCAGTCCCCGAAAAGAGTCCGCAACCCAGACCGTGCGATCGGTCACGCCGTAAGCCTTAAGGATGGCGCGCATGAAGATCGTCGCACCGCCGCGCCACACGCCCGTCTCGATAAGATCGCCCGGCACGCCGTCGGCGAGGACTTGCTCGACGCAATGTTGGATGTTATTCATGCGTTCGAGCCCGATCATGGAATGCGCCTGACTGGGCCAGTCTTCGCCCTTTTCCCGCAGTTCCCGTTCATACTTACCCCGCCACGGGCGCATCTTCCACACCTTAAAGGACTCAAATCGCGCCGTAGGCGGATCCTCGATGAGAAGCCCAAGGATACAGCGCTTTATGAGGTCCAAATAGAGCGTCCTCAAGCTGTCTTCATCTAGACCGGGACACCGATTGAGTTGTTCTATGGGCGACGTTGAATTCTGGGTCATTCGCTCATTCCCCTTGTCCGTTCCGGGCAATGCTAACGCGGCCCCCCGTTTCGACGGGCGCCGCTTCCCGCGCGGCGTCAGGCTCTGTCTCGAACCCATAATACTCGAACACATCCCGGTAGCGTTCAAGGATAAACGCCTGACTCAGACCATACGTGTCGGGCGAATACTGATGAGTGCTCTTGTATCGTCTCGACTTGGCATCCTCTTCTTCAAGGATAGCAGGGTACCTTGCCCCCATTTCGAGGCCGAGGTGGTTATACAGGTGGGTCACCACGCCCTTGAGATCGCGGCGTAAGTCTTCGAAAAGCACCACCGCATACTGATGCTCTGGCCATTGGGGCAGGGTCTTCATTGGATGCTCGTACAAGTGATGGAGAATTTCAACAAAGATCTCGACGGCCCGCTCGTCCCAGGGCGCGTTCTCACACTGCTCCCAGATATACGCGGCGAGACTCAGACTGCTCGGGATACACCGGTACGGCGAACGCACGTTGCAGATGATCCGGGCGTCGGGAAAGGTTCGCCGTAACGCTTCCAGTTTTGCGGAACTCATCACGTTCTTGGCAAAATAATGCTTGCTGGGGCCGCTCACGTACAAGTGGCGCTGAATGCACGCCTTATAGTAGTCCATAATTAGCCGCTGCTCATCTTCCGGCGTTTGCTCGTCAAAGAACGCAAGATGCCGCAGTTCCTCTACAAAAGGGAACATATACATGAGGAAAGCGGTCGAAAAGATCGGGTAAAACAGCACTTCATCCTCTTCGTCCCAGAACAGACTTGTAGGGTGAATGTCCCGAACGTCCCGGAAGAGCCGGTCGTCAATCAGGGCGACCAGTTCCCGGCCGGGCCCGCCGATGGCGCGGTCGAGCCGTATGATAAACCGGCAAAGATAACGCTCTACGATCGCCGGCGCCAGTAAGCACTCCCAGAGCTTATACCCCGTAAATCGCTCCGTGTCGCGGGCGAGCACTCTTTGGAGCAGCGTGGTGCCGCTGCGCGGGATGCCGAGAATGAACACGGGTTTGGTCACCTCGATCTTCCGATACCCGGGAAAGAGGATCTCATCCAACAGAAAGCACAGCCAGTGCAGTAGTTGCAGTCCTCCGAACACAGGAATCAGGCCAAGGAACAAGATGAAGCGCTTCGGCGTCAGCCTTCCGGGGCTGTCCTTTTCGTGAAAAAACGTTTTCCAGGCTAAGCGGACGTATCGCCGCACAGCCAGGCGGAATTGCGCGCATGTCATGCTGTTTGTCCTTCGTGCGCAGTGTCGACGGCCGCTGGCGCAGCTTCCCGGGCAGCAAGGATCTCTTCGGCGATCACCTTGCCAAGCCGGCGCTGCGCGTACAGATAGCCGGGCGTGTTATGCCGTCCCGTAGGCAACGGCTTCAACGTTACCTCGGGAAACCGGTTCATCAAGCGGGCCTGCTCAGCGTCCGGCTGGGAGTATTCGCCATAATAGATTGCCGCTCGGGGCCGCGCTTCTGAGCGTTGATACGTCTCAATAAGATCAGGGATTTCCTGGTTCACCTTCTGCTTCACCATATTCAAGCACCATCCCGCCGCCACCGAGACCGAAAGCGTCTCGACATAACCGCGAGGCTCCCGGAAAAGCTGTGGGGCGTTCAGCAGCGCCCGGGCAGCGTTTCCTATTCCACCATACGAACTCGTTTGAAAAAACGGGCTGAATGTAATGACCTGGTCTATTGGGCAACGGCAGCCTACGTAATGGGCAATGGAGCCGCCCCATGAAGCGCCGATGGCCACATTGTGCGATGCGCCCATTCGGTTCAGCATGTCATCGAGCACGCCTATATAGAAATCGAAACCATCCTGGCTGCCGTCTGGACGCAGCATAAATCCTACGCGCTGCGGGTCGCGTAGAAAGATAAGGTTTGCGCCTCCGAAACGGCGCGCTGCCCGTTTGATGACGCCCATGAGATGGTGGCGTGAGTGCCCCATATACAACACGTCCGGGCCAGTAAACGTCACAATGGTTACGTCGGCCGCGTTATCATCAACGTGCATGAATTCAGCCTCTTCCAATGACGCGACGGGGTCGTCAGCGCGCAGGTGGAACGTACCCTCCTCCTGCATCTGGCGGGCAAGATCGGGCAGCATGAGCCGCGTGGCGATTCGAAAGACTGCTTCCTGTATCAACGTAACCTTACTCCCGGTTGTGGGCATTCAATAGAGACCTGCGCCGCCTGGCGGTCAATTCTCCGGGACAGCCGCGCCAACCAATTCGAGAACCGCCGCCCCAAAACAACGCATCCACACTACGGCGGCAAGGATCTGGCCCGCTACCGGCGCGAGAAAGGCCATTTCGAGGGTTGCGCCGCCAACCAGAATCTTGGCGGATGCGCCTTCCGCGCCGAAAGCGCCGCGCAGGCGTTGTCCCGTATCCAAGTATGCGGCCCCATGACCGTACACCAGCAGAAACAAGACCACCAACAGCAGGGCCGCGCCAAACAAACGCAACCCTGGCCCCCCGAGGAGCAGCAAACCCGCTGCTGCAATGCAAGCTGGAAGCCCCACCCCGGCGCCCACGAGCAGACAATGGGTTCCGCGCCTCTGATAAGCGGCGCATACCCGCTGGTAACGCTCTGGCAGGACCGCCTCGAACCAAATGGCGCCGGCAACAAGTCCAGTCTTCTTCACAAACCCGACAATGAACAAACCGAGCATTAGCAGGCCGAACGCCGACGGAACACTCATCGCATGGTTCTCCCGGATGCATAGGTATTGGGGTATATTAGCCGGAATTGGCAATATGTCTGGGGGTTTCCCGCGAAACGCGCTGATAAATCCTGTATGCTGTAAGATCGCCTTGGGAGACAAGCACGAAAGGCGCCGCCCTCCCAAGCGCGGGCACTCCGCGGGGACGATGAAACACCACGGAAAAAGAACCTTCTCCGGCCATGGACTGCTGATATTATACGCATCGGCCGCTGGCAAATACAGACCGGGACGGTTTGAATCGCCCCATTGGCCTTACCCTCCGTCAAGGAATCAGTGAAGGAGATGCCTGATGCAGACAAATCCTGCGCTTCAAAAGGCGATGACCGACAGCCGTTTTCCTCGTTCATCCGCATATGATGCGCAATGGATCGCCGATAACGCCATGGGGCCGCACCCACTTTGGCTTATGGAGCATTTGGCCGAAAGGATGACCCTTGAACCGGGCATGCGGGTGCTTGATCTCGGCTGCGGCCGCGGCATCACGAGCGTATTCCTCGCCAAGGAGTTCGCTGTAGAAGTGTGGGCGCATGATCTCTGGATCCATGCCACCGAGAATTGGGAGCGCATCCGCGAGGCGGGCGTTGCGGATCGTGTGTTTCCCATTCATGGCGACGCCCGGCAACTGCCTTACGCAGAGACGTTTTTCGATGCGATGGTCAGCGTTGACTCCTATCAATATTTCGGCACTGACGATCTGTATCTCGCAAATCTCTCGAAGTTTGTAAAGGCTGGTGGCCAACTAGGCATCGTCGTTCCCGGCCTGACCCGGCCACTGCCGGAGGAAGGCGTGCCGGCCCATCTCACCACGCCACCGGCTTCGGGCAAGGTCTTCTGGGATCCCGCTGAATGCTGTTGCTTCCACACAGCGGATTGGTGGGAACGGCATTGGCGTAAAACGGGGCTTGTCGAAGTCGAGCACGCCTCATTGGTGAAAGATGGCGTGGCGCTGTGGGCGAAATGGCTGCGCGCCCTCGAGATTATTGGGCTGCGCTGGTTCGACGATGACCCCGAGGTTATTGAAAAGGACGGCGGCGAATACATCGGCTTTGTCTCGATGATGGCCCGACGGAAGGAGTAGAACTGCCGTCCCCCTCGA
This sequence comes from Candidatus Hydrogenedentota bacterium, assembly GCA_003552485.1. GTDB lineage: Bacteria > Hydrogenedentota > Hydrogenedentia > Hydrogenedentales > SLHB01 > PUMX01. The sequence goes on along the minus strand of PUMX01000167.1, from coordinate 2,859 downwards.
GTTGGAATTGTGTCCGGGGCGTATTCTGTGATTGAATGACGTGTTGCGCGCAGCATTTTATGTGACGCGCCGAGTAAGTTGAAGTCAGCCCGACCCGGGCAAACTACAAACCAATTGTTCGAAAAAGGAAAGATTTCGATGGCGAAACGCGGCGCATCGGCAAAGAAACAAACCAAGCAGACTAACGCAGGCCCGACGTTGTACGTGAACGGCGAGAAGATCGAGCCCCATGTGGTGGACGCGCACGCGCGAACGTTGCGCCAGGGTTACGCGCGCTTTCATGGGCGGAGCGGCCCGGTTCCCGAGACGCGCATCGCGCGGGAGGCCCGCGAGAACGCTATCGAAAGGACGTTGCTGTTTCAAGAAGCGCGCAAACGCTGCGAAGTCTCTGATGAGGAAGTCGAGGCGCGGATTGACGAGCATTTGAAGGCGCGCGGCCGGCCCGATGAGCGGTCGGCGCTCAGCGAGGAACAGTTGGCCCGCTTTAAGGATGCCGTGCGCGACGAAATGCTCTACGAACGGCTGTGTGACGATCTGTACAAGGACATCGCAGAACCCAACGAAGAGGCCTGCCGCGCGTACTACGAAGAGAATCGTTCCTCTCTTGCCCGTCCCGAGGCGATTCACGCCGCCCACATCGTGCGGCAGCCCGCCCCCGGAGCCGCGAAAGAAACCACCTTCATGGAAATGCTCGAAATCCGGCGCAAAGCCGTGGAATCCGGTGATTTCGCCGCCGTGGCCCGCGAGCACTCCCAGTGCAACGATGACGGCGGCGACCTGGGTTGGTTCTCAAGAGGCCAGATGGTCGAACGTTTCGAGGAGGTTGCTTTCGCCCTGAGCGCGGGACAAGTCAGCGAAGTGTTCGAGACGGAATTCGGGTATCATATCGCCACGGTATACGATCGCAAACCCGGCGGCGTGCCGCCTTTCGAGGAGTTGCGCGAGAAGATCGCCGAGGTTCTCGTTGAAACCGAACGTAGCCGCATACTGGGTGAGTTCATCGACAAGCTCCGCGAGGACGCGACGATCGAGGAACGCTGAGCTAACCTTGTTTCACCGCTGATCATGCCGGTTATGTCCTTATGAAAAGGCTGCGACCGACATTGACAACGCGGCCGGTGTTCGATAGAATTTGGATGGTAGGAAACGCTGCCTTGTGCCGGAGTGGTGAAATAGGCAGACACGCATGGTTCAGGACCATGTGGGCGAAAGCCCGTGGGGGTTCAAGTCCCTTCTCCGGCACCACTTAACTGATTCCGCCGCGAAGGCTTACAAGAATCCAAGGCCTTTGCGGCGTTTTTTGTTTTTCGTCGAGGCGAGGCCGATCGGCTGGGGCCGTGGATAGCGGAACCTTATACCGACCAGGGTCTCATGGCGTCTACGGCCATGGGTAGTGAAAAACGGCAACGAAAAAGGGTGGCGCGGTATGGTTCGATGGACAACGTCTATAAGATCAGTGATTATAGGGGCCACGGCCGTTGGCGCGGTCTTGTTGCTGTCTTCCTTCGCATACGCATCAAGCGGCGAAAGTGAGGCGGTGCGGGAACATCGAGTTGGGCCCGGCGACGTCACGACTTCGTGGGGCTATTACGGCGTCACACCCGAATGCCCCGACGGCGAACGACTGGTATATGCGGTATTCCGCGGAAACATCGTCAGCCCGAGGGCGGAACGGCCCAGTCACCCCGGCGAATTGTGGGTCAGCGATATTGACGGCGAAAACCAACGCAAAGTCTTTGAGGGCCAGAATACGGTTCACAATGGATTCGGCCAAAGTTGGGTGGATAATGAGCGCATCGTCTTTCGAAGCGAGGGGGCCGCGTACGTTCTTAACGTGGACACAAAAGAGGTGGAGTTTGGACCGTTCGATGGACTGATTCCGGCTCATTACGCAATGGAGGGCAAGGTTTTGCTTTCCAGAAGCAGGCACGGCTTCTACGAACTCGATATCGCCACCGGAGACAAACGGAAGATGGAGTCCTACGACGGAACCATCACGCATCTGCAATACGCGCCTGACATGCGCCGGGCGTTGTTTACCACGGAGGGCAATTACCATTTAGCGAAACTGCATTTCGAAAGCGCCGAGATTGACGTGTTCCCCGATTGGAAACCGATGCACTTCCAGTGGTTCGACAATAATTCGCTCTTCGGTTCGATTGCCAAACCCGAGGACATGCTGGGAGTCGATCCGCAAGAACACCATCTGACCGAGGTCTACCGCTGGAATTTGGAAGGTGAGATCATCGAGCATCTGGCCGGAGAGGGGTGTCATCCAGCGGTTCGCGCCGATGGCGCGTATGTTGCTGGAGAGACCTATTATCCATGGGAAAAATATGACTCACACTGGACAGATCATATGGATAAAGAGGTCTCGCTCTGGCTGTACGCGAGGGGAAGGCGGGAGCCCATTAAGACGATCTACACCCACGATTTCCCTCACATCGTATGGGAAACCCGCGCTCACGTGAACCCCTCCTTTTCGCGGGATGGAAAACGCCTGTACTACAATAAGGCGGTCAGCGAGGATGCTTCCCAAACCTTTTACTACGACTTGACCGGTCTGGTCGGCCCCATGGAGGAAGAGGAAACAGAGTAGAGCAGGCCGTAACACCGACCTATTGCCGGCGCGCATGAGCTGACGGCAGTCCCCCGCCACTTCTGCGTTTGGCATACCCGCGATTGCTCAGTGTGAAGGCGTTTTGCGCCTGTACTCCTAGAATGCTAGTCTATCTCTCAATGAAGAATAGCGTATCATTGGCCGGATCGGCAGAAAACGCCCGATTGCCGGCGGGAATTGGAGGAAAGCGCGATGCGATGCGCCTTAGTTGGAATCCTGGGCCTCGTCCTAATCGGCTT
>PUMX01000566.1 GCA_003552485.1 Candidatus Hydrogenedentota bacterium | reverse complement strand
CTATGCCGACCGCGAGATCTACCGGCCGGGGGAGACCGCTCGCTTGCGTTGGCTGGTGCGCACAAACTACGGCGATGCTGTGGGCGATGTTCCGCTGATTTTCACCATCACCATGCCTAATGGCCGCGAACTCGTGCGGGAAACGACGCACCTGTCCGAGCTTGGAAGCGAGGGGAAGGATTTTGAGATTGCGCCCGACGCGCCCACCGGCGGGTACACGGCGGCGCTTAAGGTTCCCGGCGAAGACAGTTCTATCGGGGAATACGAGTTTAACGTCGAAGATTTCGTGCCGAACCGGATTAAGGCGGACGTGGAGTTGGAAGAAACCACCTGGCTGCGTGATGAAACACACGGCATCTTGGTGCGGGCGGAGCATCTCTTTGGCGCGAGCGCGGCCGACCGGCCCGTGGAGGCCGACGTAATTCTGCGCCGCGCGGATTGGCGTCCTGACGGCTGGGACGGCTACCGTTTCAAGAACGACTCCGAGTACAGCGCGGAAACGGTGTCGGTGGGTGAAACCGAAACGGATGGCGATGGAGAGGCTCGCCTGGACTATACCTACCGCGCCTCTCTCGAACACACCTTTCCCATCGAAGCCACGGTGCGGGGCGAAGTTTTTGAGCTGGGCGGCCGCGCCGTGACGGGACGAGCCACAGCCATGGCGTTTCCGGACGAGATTGTGCCGGGCCTGTCGGTGACATCGGCGTCGGGCGGCGGCGTCAACGTGGATGTTGTCACGCTTAATCCGGACGGCGGCAGGGCGGGCGTCGACAGTGTAGAAGTCACGTTGGAACGCCAGATCTGGGACTACCACGTGCGGCGCTATCATGGGCGGTACGAAGTCAACTGGGCGGATTCTTTCCAGCCCGTTGAAACAAAGACCGTGGACTTGACCGACAGCGCGGGAGAAGCCTCGTTTCCTGTCACGGGTTACGGCTATTACCGTATCCGCGTCCATTCGGATGAGACGCGCCTCTTCAGCACCCAGAGTTTCTTCTCCTATGGCGGCCGTTGCCGGATCGTGGACGCCACCGAGCCCAGCCTGGTGAGCATTACCAGAGACCAGGAGGCCTACCAAGTTGGTGACATCGCGGAATTGCAGGTCGAGGCGCCGTTTGACGGGCAGGGCATTGTGGTGTTGCAGGGCGAAGAGATTCACCGCATGATCCCTGTGACTATCGAGAACGGTGTCGGACATGTGCGGTTCCAGGTGCGCCAACGCCACGTGCCGAATCTCTGGGCGGTGGCGACGGTGATCCATGAGATTGACGTCGGCCGCACGCAGGTGCACCCGTTCTCAAGCATGGCGATGGTCAACATGAGCGTCGAGGATAAGCAGCGCAAACTCGAAGTCTCGTTGCCTGGTCTGGCCGAAGAAGTGCGGCCACATGAAACCACGGAGGTCGACGTACAAGTTCACGGGGTGTATGGGATTCCCTCCGAAGTTGAACTGACGTTGGCGGCGGTCGACGAAGGCATACACGGAATTACGGGATACGAAAGCCCCGATCCCTATAACTGGTTGTTCCGCACTCGACGACCCGATTACCGGCGCGCGCATTACTATGACCGGGTTGCTTACGACTTCGACGAACCGATCCCCGGCGGCGACATCGACGTGGGCGCACGTGTCGGCATGGCTGACGAAAGCTGGATCAAGCCCGTGGCGCTTTGGTCGGGCGTGGTCGAGACCGATGAGTACGGGCGCGCCCGCGTGCCTTTGGAAATCCCCGAATACACGGGACAACTGCGTCTCGACGTGGTGGCCGCGTCGCGCACCGGTGTGGGCTCGGCCTCGGACAATGTCTATGTCCGCCGTCCGTATATGCTCCAGTCGAGTCTGCCGCGGTTCTTGTCGCCGGAGGATGAGGCGCATTGCCACGCCACGGTGTACAACACCACTGGCGACGACGTCACCATTCGGCTTGAATGGGAAACGGCCGGCGCGCTCGAAGAGGTGAGTGAGGCCAGCGAGATGACCATTGCGGCGGAAAGCGAAGCCAGCGTCGACGCGCCGATTCGCGCGGCGGAACAGACAGGCCAGGGCGAGGTGGCCTGGACGCTGAAAGCTTTCGACGCTGAAGGCGAATTGCTCGAAGAATACAGCGAGGTTCAGGAGATACCCGTACGCACCCCCGGCGTGTACCAGTCGGAATATGAACTGGTCGCAATTGATCCCGGCGAGACGCGCGAGTTTTCACCGGAATACTTCGAGGATAACGAGTTTGCCAGCATCGAGCTTATGGTCAGCGCGGATCCGATGATCCGCGTGGCGGGCGCCTTGGATCAGGTTATCGGCTTCACCTTCGGCGGGCTCGAATTCCAGATCTCACGGTTGCTGCCCATGTTGATGCTGCGGGAGTACGAGGAGCTGGTCAACCGCATCCGTGAGGATGATTACCCGCCGTTGCACAACTTCATTCAGGCCGGCATCGACCGAGTCTTCTATCATCAGCAATGGGACGGCGGTCTGGCGCGATGGCCTTTGGGTTCTTCCGACGAGTACCTATCAGTGTATGGTTTACACTTCCTTACGTTGGCGCGCGAGAGCGAACGGTACGATATCTCGGAATTCGCTTTCGACGCGTTGCAGTCCTATGTTCAACGTATTGCGTACGAATATGGCGGTACATCACCGGAGCGCCTGGAACTGCGCGCATACAGCCTGTATGTGCTTGGCAAGCTTGGCGAACCCGAGGCGGCGCGGCAAGTGGCGGCTTTTGACGAGCTGCCCGTTCCCCGGATGGCGCGTTACCTGTTGGCCGCGCTTATCGCTGATGCAACCGGCGATAAAGACCGCGCGCAAATGTATCTGACGCACCATCCGCGCACACAAGACGGCGTGCGCCGGGCGCCAGGTTCGCTGGGCAGCACGCCGCGCGACAAAGCGCTTGAATTGATGGTGCTGCTGCAGATCGATGGGGACAGCCAGGAGATTGCGGACCGGGTCAATGATTTGATCACCTATCTTGAACACCGCCGCCGGTGCAATAACCACGCGGCCGCCTTCGCTATCACGGCGCTTTCCCAGTACCTTGAGGGCTTGCGTGAAGAAGGCCGCGCGGGGGAGGCCGTTGTGCGCGGTCCTGGCGTCGAGGAAACGGTGTCGGGCTTTGACATTCTCGAGCAGCAACATGAGGGCGGACATGCGGCCTTCACCGTCGAGAATACGGGGGACATGCCCATATACGCCTATGTAACAACACGGGGTATTCCGAAGCCTGACCGGCTCGAACCCGTTCATGAAGGTATCGAGATTGTCCGCCGGTACCGGAACGTGCAGGGCCAATACATTGAACTAGACGCCATTCGCCAGATGGATAGCTTCATCGTTGAACTCGAGTTGCGGCCCGAATACGCGATCGAAGAGCTGGTGTTAACGGACGTGTTGCCTGCGGGGTTCGAAGTTGAGAATCCGCGCCTGGATCCAGACCGGCTTGTCGGGGAACCCTTTGAGGACGCGCTTGAACCCCTGCAGGTCGAACTGCGCGATGACAGGGTGCTGACGGTCTTCGAAAGCGTTCGGCCTCGGTCCATACCGCAACGGTACTTCTACGTGCTTCGCGCGGTGACGCCGGGCGTGTATCAGTATCCGTCCCCGCAAGCCGAGGCGTTGAATGAACCGCGTATACGGAGCCGGGGCCTGGTCGAGACCTTTGAATTACCAGCGCGATAACTGACCGGCGCGCCCGCCCGGTAAGCGAAAGGGCGGGATAGGAGAGAATTGGGTTGTGAAGACCTGTGATACGCCTGAGAGGTTGACGCTCTGCCCGCTAAAGAGGATATGCGGCTGGCGAAGCATCCCGCTGCTGGCGGGCCTTACGCTCGCCGTGTTGGGCGCGGCGGCGGCGATTGTTGGTTTGTCTCTTTACCGGCAATTGTCCGAACCGCTGGCCGCCGAACAGTATCAACGCGTTAATCCATCTCCAGCGCTCTACGACCGGAACGGCCGCCTGCTGCATACTTATCTCAACGAGTTTGACCATTGGTCGTATCCCGTGGAGCTGGGAAGCGTCTCGCGGCGCTTGATAGACGCCACGCTGTCCGCCGAGGACAAGCGTTTTCGAGACCATGCCGGCGTTGATCCATGGGCGGTCGGGCGCGCCACGCTGCAAAACCTTTGGAATCGAAGGCTGGTTTCCGGCGCGTCCACGCTCACCATGCAGGTGGTCAAGCTCAACGATGGGCCGGTGCTTGGATTCCGCGACAAAGCCGTCCAAGCGCTGACAGCTATGCGTCTGGAGCGCAAATTGGATAAAGACGCGATCCTCACGGCGTATCTCAACAACGCTCCCTACGGAATGAACCTCTTGGGTTGTGAAGCCGCCGCGCGCCGTTACTTCGGGAAATCAGCGCGTGATCTGTCGCTTGCCGAGGCGGCGTTGTTGGCGGGATTGCCCAAGGCGCCCGGCGATCTCATGCCCCTTAGGGAGCCGGCCCGGGCGATGGCGCGGCGCAACCATGTGCTCGCGCGGATGCGCGCCGACGGACGCATTGATGAGTATGAGTACCGCCGGGCCGTGGCGGAGCCGCTCGGCGTCAAATGGCGCGCCTTTCCCATGCTGGCGCCGCACGTGGCTATGGAGTTGCGCGAGAGAGCGGAGCAGGCGGGATCCCTTCAGGTCACCCTAGACGGCCGCCTGCAGCGGTTGGCAAAAGCACACCTGAAACAGCAGGTAGGGCGTTTTCGAGGGGTTAGCAACGGCGCCGTGGTAGTTTTGGACCCGTGGACCGGCGATGTGTTGGCCCGGGTCGGGTCGCAGGATTTCTTTGATACGCCGGGAGGCGGACAAGTCGACCTCACGCGCGCGCCCCGTTCACCGGGATCGGCGCTGAAACCCTTTACATACGCGCTCGCCATGGAGGAGCACCGCCTCTACCCCAGCGAGGCGCTGCTCGATGAAACGTTGGACTTCGGGGTATACCGGCCAGCTAACTTCGATGGACGATTCCGCGGCGTCACAACAGCGGCGGGAGCGTTGAGCATGTCCCTCAACATCCCCGCCGTTACTGTGCTCAACCGCGTCGGTTACGAAGCGCTGTACGATGTCCTGCAAGAAATGGACTTCACCACGCTCACGCAAGCGCCGGGACACTACGGTCTGGGGTTGACCCTTGGAAGCTCGGAAGTGCGCTTGCTCGAATTGACGGGCGCCTACGGCGCGTTGGCGGCCCAAGGCCAGTATCGCAAGCCTCGCATATTGACGGATGAATCACGGCCGGAAGCCGTGCGTGTATTCTCGCCTGGGATTGCCGCCGCCACCGAGGATATGCTACGTCAACCCGTTCCCGCCGAAGCGCTTCCGGCGCAGCTTGTGCGTGCGCGCGGAGGCGGAGAGCTGGCCTGGAAGACAGGCACGAGTTCCGGGTTGAGGGATGCGTGGGCATTTGTTTTTGGCCGCGGTTACGTGGTTGGCGTGTGGATGGGGAATAACGACGGTTCGCCCGCACAGGCGCTGGTCGGAGCCCGCGCCGCCTTGCCTCTCGCGGCCAGCATCTACCGTCAGCTTCCAGCAAGAGAGACGCCAGATGCAGCGTCACGTCAAGAACTGATGCGCACCGTCACCGTCTGCGCGCGCAGCGGCATGCCGGCCACGCCGTGGTGTGGCGTTACACGCCAGGTGGAAATACCCCGGGAACTATATGAGTTGCGGCGGTGCGGAGTTCATTATCCGCGGAGTGCGGTAACCGCCGCGGTGGGCGAACGCTGGCCCGGCGACGCGCGCGCCTGGGACCTCGCGGACGTGCGTGGCGCCTCTCGAAGCGCAGCCGGCGAACGAACGCGATCCCTCGAAATCAAGACGCCCGCTGATCAGGCCGAGTATGTACTGACGGGGGAAAAGGACGCCGACCGTTTGCGGCTGCGCAGTTCGCTGGAGGGCGCCGTGCCCGTGCACTGGTATCTCAACGGCAAGTACCTGGGCCGCTCGACTCGGGACGAATCCGTGCGCCTCGGCCTTGAGCCCGGCGAACACCGCCTCACCGCAATGACCGACGAAGGGACGACGAAAACCGTTACGTTCTCCGTCGTCCGCCCGAAACGTGGTCCACTGTTGTAACAAGCAGTGGGGCTTGGAGCACGTGTGAGGGCATACCGGCGCTCTTGGCTTGGAATAGGCTGTCAGTGATGCGCCGTGTATGCATAACGCAGCTTATGGATATAGGAACGATGTTGTCCCGCCCAGCTTTCGGAGGACCACGATAACGGGGTTGTTGTCTATTGCCCGGCAGGAATTCTCTGCTCTACGTAGCCGTTATTTGTTACAATTGGGCGGTGTTCGCAAACAATCTCCTCACATTAAGGTTTGCGGTGCGGTGGGTTCAGTTCCCTAGCGTTGCGAGCGATATTGATATACCCCGTTCTACAGGAGGCGTCATGGCCGAGCGAGTTGAGATATTTGACACCACGTTGCGCGATGGCGAACAGTCGCCCGGCGCGAGCATGAATGTGCACGAAAAGCTGCAGATGGCGAGCCAGCTCGAGCGGCTGGGCGTGGACATCATCGAAGCGGGTTTCCCTATTGCCTCGGAACAAGAGTTCGAAGGGGTCCGCCGCGTGTCCGAGCAGGTGAGTTGGCCCCGCGTCGCCGCGTTGGCGCGATCAGTGCCCAAAGACATCGAACGCGCGGCGCAGGCCCTCGAAAAAGCCCAACGGCCCGTCCTGCACACCTTCATCGCGACTTCGGACATCCACATGGAGCATAAGCTGGGCATGAGCCGTGAGCAGGTGCTCGAGGCGGTGGCGAAAGCCGTGTCTTTGGCCAAGAGCCTCGTGGAACGCGTCGAGTTTTCCGCTGAGGACGCCACGCGGTCGGATCTTGACTTTCTCGTCCAGGTAGCGACCGTGGCGATTGAAAACGGTGCGGACGTGGTTAATTTGCCCGACACCGTCGGCTACACCACGCCGGGCGAGATTGAAGAGATGTTCCGTCACGTCATCGGCAATGCGCCCCAAGCCGATGCGGTTGTGTTTTCGTCGCATAACCACAATGACTTGGGTCTTGCGGTCGCCAACGCTTTGGCGGCGGTTCGTGGCGGCGCGCGACAGGTCGAGTGCACGGTGAACGGCATTGGCGAGCGCGCTGGCAACACCTCGCTTGAAGAAGTGGTCATGGCGATGCGGACGCGAGGCGATATGTATTCGTTCGAGACGGGAATCGTCACGGAGGAGATTACGAACGCCAGCCAGTTGCTCAGCAATCTGACGGGCCTAGTGATTCCTTACAACAAGCCCGTGGTGGGGCGGAACGCGTTCGCTCACGAGGCGGGCATTCATCAGCACGGCATGATTGCGAACAAAGCCACTTACGAGATCATGACCCCGGAGTCCGTGGGCCGCGGACGCAGCGAGTTGGTGCTGGGCAAGCACTCGGGCCGGCATGGCTTGGCGCGGCGGTGCGAAGACATGGGTTTCGAGTTGAGTGAGCAGGAGACCGCGCAGCTCTACGCCAAGTTCATCGAACTCGCCGACCGCAAAAAGGAAGTGTTCGAGGATGATCTGCGGGTATTGATCGCCACGATGCGCGACGAAACATTCGAGACCTACCGTCTGGTGCAATTGCGCACGTCGGGTAGTGACCCGGCCATGGCCCTCGTGAAATTGACGAAAGGCAGCGAGGAGTACGTCGAGACCGCTACGGGCGATGGTCCCGTGGATTCGGCCTGCCGCGCCATCGAGCGTATTACGGGCATAACCGGCAAACTGCGGGAGTTCTCGATCCGCGCCGCCACACCGGGCAAGGAAGCGTTGGGCGAAGCCCACGTCATCGTCGAGTTTCGCGGTCGCGCGACCACCGGCACGGGCGCCAGCACGGATATCGTTGAGGCGGCTGTGCAGGCCTATGTCAATGCGCTGAATAAGTACCTGGCGTTGCAAAGCACCCGCGATGAACCCGCAGCCGGAAAACCGAAGTCCGCCGAGTCGAACTAAGAGGCCGCCCAACCCATATCGTCGCAAGGACGTGTAAACGAAGAAGCCCGCTGCGGAGAGCAACTCCGCAGCGGGCTTCGGTGTGTTTGGTGAGGTCGCGCTACTGACCTATTGCGTCTGGTCCTTCTGTTCGGCGCCCGGCTCCATTGAGACTGGCGGACGGATGAAGTGTACGGCCAGTGCGGCCAGGATGAACAAGGCGGCGACGCCAACGCCTCTCCAGCCGTACTGCGTGAACAGCTCATAGCCGCTTGCCGGCACGATGATGATGAGCGCAAGTCCCATCAATGCATTCCATGCTATGCGCCGGCCGCCACGCGGCATTTCGTTGCCGAGCAACGTGCGCTGGTTCATCAACAGGAAGAACGAGATGTACGCCAGCGGTATCAGCAGGAACGCGAACATCGACGTTGGCACCACGAGCCACGGCGCGGCGGCGGCCCACCAGAAGGGCGCGAATACGCCCGTAATTGGGAACAATGAGCCGATGCGGAACGCCCAGCCGTCGTGGGATTTGTTGATGAACTCGCAGAAGCCCACGCCCGAGATGATCATCAACATGGTGATGCTCGAGAAAGCCACCCCCAGCACTCCGATGCCGAATACATACTGAGCGAAGAAACTGCCGGTGAACGGTTCGAGAGCGTTCGCCAGGTCGAAGTTGTTCCGCCGCACTAGGGTAGCCGCGAGATAGCGGTCGTACGGAGTTGTGTGATCGTCGATGAGAGAAGCAACCAGCGTTTCGTGCGCCTCCTCATCTTCGTCAACCTCATACTGCTCAAGCTGCTCGCGTATCGACTGCGCCTCGTCTTCGGGCATTGCCAGCAAAGCCCGTTCGACGAGATTTCCCTCATATTCGTTTTGCTGTCCGCTGTCCGCCTCGACTTCCTCGGGCAGCACTTCGATGTCCGGATCAATCTCGCGGCGGATTTCCGCCAGTTCCTCGGGGTCCATCAACCCGTGCTGCGGAACCAGATGGAACTGACTGGCCGAAGCGACCACCACGCATGCTGTGGCGATAAGGAAGGGGATCAACAGCCCGAAACCAAGATCGAACTTCATGAAACCGCGGTATTCCTTGCCCCAACGGCGCTTGAGCAACGAATAGCCAAACAAGAACGTCATATTGATGCCGACGGCTGTCGCGGCGGTTGTCACGATCACCCCGCGCTGGTCAGAAACGATGATTTCTTCCCAGTGCTCCCGGAACTCCTCGGGGATATTGGCGAGTAGTTCCACAAAGCCCTCGGCGGGCCGAAGGATCATGGCGGGATCGGGAATGAAGCCCACAACGATAGAGCCCCAATCCAGCTCGCCGGCAATCGTCAGGCGGATGACCACGCCGATAAAGGAGACCATAATGAGGGCGACCATCACCTTGATAATGAGCTCGAAGATCTTCACGCCCCAGCCGCCGCGTCCATAATTCCATACGAACGCCACAGCGATGACAAAGAAGACCAGCACGAGGATCAGGTTGCTTGCAAAATCTCCAAGCAATCCGTTTTCCCCGAACACACCGGGCAGCAGGTTCTGTCGAAACACTCCCACGCCCAGCGTGTACTGCGGCATGATCCAGACCATATTCGCTACAAATGCGGCGATTGCCCAGCCCCAGCCTAACACCGGGTTCACGTAGTTGTTGATGGCGGGAAACGGCCGCTTGCCCGTAGACAATGTCACATAGGCGATGGCGCTGAGCATGATGATGCCTAGCAACATTGCGAGCGGCTGTACCCAAAGCATGCTGACGCCCGCGAGCACGCCCAAGTACAGACTGCCCGCCAGTGAGCCGCTGCCAAGGGTGATGGCGCTCTGCAGGAAACCCGGCCCTGACAGGCGCAGGTACGTGAGCACCTTCTTGAGACCGCCAGCTTCATCGGCTTCGCGCAGAAGCTCGGCTTCGCGCGACGATTCCTCTTGATAGCTTTGCTGTTCGGAAAGTTCTTGGTCGCTCATAACCCGTTTTCCTCCCGTATTTGAATTGCGCTCTGACCAAAAGCATGTTGATGGGGTTTGGCGAACGCGTGAGGCGT
>PUMX01000481.1 GCA_003552485.1 Candidatus Hydrogenedentota bacterium | reverse complement strand
TGTGGCCCACACTCAGTACCGGACGCATAGGAACGCCAAGAAGATGTTTGAAGTGCTGGCGCAAACGCGCGAAATGGCCAAGCCCGATGGGTCCAGCGTCATGTTCGTTGACCGGCGCCGCACTGAGCGCTAGCCGTGCGGCGGCTGTGAGATCCGCGGCCCGCGTACGGTTTCTAGCCAAAGATGCGACTCGCATAGACACATTATGACCTTGGCCAAACGGCGGAGAATAACGGAAGGCAACGGACAGGCCGTCTGCGTATTCTGTTCATCCAGCGACGCCGTGGACGCAATCTATGGTGAGGCCGCGGCAGCCTTCGGCGCCCAGTTGCCCACGTACGCAGGCCAACTGGTATACGGTGGCGTGCGGTTGGGATTGATGGGCATCTTGGCGCGGGCCGTTCACGCAAGCGGCGGGCAGGTGATCGGCGTGATCCCCCAATCCATCAACGCGCGTGGCATTGCCTATGAGGAAGCGGATGAACTGGTGGTCACCCGGAATATGGCCGAACGCAAACGGGTGATGGCCCAAAGAGCCTCGGCCTTTGTCGTTCTGCCTGGTGGGCTCGGCACGTTCGAGGAGCTTTTCGAGGTTCTCACGCTCAAACAACTCCACTACCATAGCAAGCCGATAGCGCTTCTGAACACCGGCGACTTCTTCGCGCCGTTTCTCAACATGATCAGAGCGATAATCGCCCACCGGTTTGCTAAACCCGCGATCAAGGATCTCTACCATGTTGCCGCGGACACAACCAGCGTGTTCGACTATCTCGAGCGTTACGCGCCTCCGCCCCGGGAGGAGAAATGGTTTTGAGCCCAGGCGTTTGCGGCTCGGGTTCAATATGGGACTGACGGACCAATTTGCCCGTGCTTTGGACCTGGAACAACGACAATGAGCGATATTAGGCGCAAATTGCTGGACGCGCTTGCCGGCAAAGGCGTCATGAAGGGGTCAGAATGGCGGCATCGGCTGGCGCGTCTCGAGACGGAACGAGAATCAGGGGCCCATGAGATTGACCGCGTCGTGCCGGGACGCGCTGTGAACACGGACTGCGGCGCCTTCTACCACGTCAGCGAGCATTATCCCCTTGAGCTTCGTCATGGCGTCGCGCCGCTGGGAGACGCCCTTCGAGCGTCACCGAAGCATCTCGTCCTTGCGGGCAGCGACTCGGGGCTGAACGCGTATAATCCCGCAACCACCCTGTTCATCGACATCGAGACCACGGGGTTGGCAGGCGGTGCGGGGACCGTGGCCTTTCTCGTCGGCGTAGGCTATTTTGAACAAGACGTCTTCCGGCTAGAACAGTGTTTCATGCGGGACTTTGATGAAGAAGAACCGATGCTTGATCATTTGACGCCGCTGTTGGAGCGGTGCGAAACGCTGGTCACGTACAATGGGAAGTGCTTTGATGCGCCGCTTCTGCGCACCCGTTTTATCGCAAACCGGAGGCGGTTCCCGCTGGAAAACGCCGTTCACTACGACCTGCTCCACGCCGTGCGGCGATTCTGGAAGCTGCGCCTGCAGGATTGCAGCCTTGGCAACGTGGAAGAGGCGGTCCTGGGTCTTGAACGGCAAGGCGACATTCCCAGCGCGCTTATTCCCCAGATGTGGCTGGATTACCTGAGAGATCGCGACGCCCGCAGGCTTCGCCGCGTCTTCTATCATCACAAGATGGACATCTTGTCGCTGGCGGCGTTGACGGGATTGCTGAGCCGATCGCTGGCCGCTCCCCATGGCGAAGGATTCACCCATACCGAAGACCGCTTCGCTCTTATGCGACTGCTCTTCCGGGAGAACCGGTTCGATGAGACGGCGGAAATAGGACGCCGCCTGCTGGCGACAGCGCCCGATGCGCCGGTGCGCGGGCAATGCCAACGCCTTCTGGCTCTAGCTCTAAAACGGCTCGGACGCTATGACGAGATGGCCGTTCATCTTACGTGTCGCGTCCAAGAGGCGCCGGCAGACTTCGAAGCCCGATGCGAACTCGCCAAGTATTATGAACATCGGGCCAAAGATCTTCCGCGGGCCGAACGGTTGTGTGTCGATACGTTACAGCTTTTGGAAACGCGCGAGGCCTTGGGGCGCACAACTGGGATGGCCACTGACCAACTAAGGGCTTTCCAGCACCGCCTGGAACGCGTGCGCCAGAAGATGCGCCGGCAAACATAAAGCCGTCCGGCCGCGGATCCTCACGACACGTAATAGCGCCGGATGGCCGCTGACCGGAACGGCTGGGACTTCATCGTGGAACGTTAGGCGTAACCCAAGCGCGTCGTCACTGCTTAGTCATCGTTTTCGTCTTCATCCTCGCGATCCTCGGGGCTGTCCTCTGCGTCGAGAAGCTCCTCGTCGAGACCGTTGTCTACTACCTCCATAACCTCCGCCGCATGCTCGGGCGCATCAGGAACGGGTTCATCAAGGGGTTGAGCGGCCACGTGTTCACGTTCTTGCAACACGTCGCCTGGCGCCATTGAGATGTGGGCGCTGCGCAGTAAGCGGTAGATACTGGTGTCCAACCCCACAATGAGTTCGCTCCCCTCGGGCGTCGAGTCCTTGATGAGATCCAGGGTGCGGATGAACTCGTAGACCTCAGGATGCGCGCCAAACGCTTCGCCGAAAAGCTGGGTCGCCTCGGCGTCGCCTTCGCCTCGCAGGATCTCGCCGTCGCGCCGCGCGTTAGCCTCGATAACCGTCTTGCGGCGGTCGGTATTACCTCGGATGATGGCCGCTTGACGGTCGCCTTCGCTACGGTATCCTTTCGATAGCCGGGAGCGTTCCGCCTCCATGCGCCGGAATACAGCTTCCAGGTTTTCCTCGAGCAGTTCCGCCTTGCGGATGCGCACGTCAAGCACCTGCACGCCCCAGTCCCGCACGCCAGTGTCCACGGCTTGCGTGATGTCCTGCATAATCTTTTCACGGCCCCGATCGATATGCTCGCGGATGGGACTGTCGTGGTAGAAGTCTTCCTGAACCATTTCTTCCACTTCCTGACCCAGCTCGTCGCCCAATTCCTCGAGAAATGCGGGCCGGCGATCCACGAACCGGTTAGTGTGGCGGATCACTTCGGTCAGGTTGGCTCCGCCGACTTCGCCGCGCATCTGGTCGTTGATGTCGTCTCGCAACCGGTCATGGGCATTGCCTTCCGTGCGCACGCGCACGAGGAACAGCAACGGATTCTCGATATACCACCGCGCAAAATTGTCTACCCGGATCAGTTTTTGATCGGCCAGATGCATTTCCCATGGCGGCGCGTCGTAGCTGAGAATCACGTTGGGCATCCGGTGCACCTCGTCAATAAACGGCATTTTGAAATACAGTCCAGCGCCTTGAGACACGTGGATGTCCGAACCAGTTTCGATGTCTTCCAAATCCAGTTGCCCTTCACCGGCCAGCTCGCGCACGGACGCGTGGACCTGCTCGCGGCGGGTCTCGAAGTCTCGTACATCAATGCCGCCGTGTACATCGCCTAGGATCACGTGCACCGGTTTGTTGAAACGCGTTATTACCGCTTGTTCGCGTTCGTCGATGATGTACGTGCAACCGAATACGAGAAACAGCGCCACGGCGATGATTACAATGGCTATGCCACTGATTAGATAGTCTCTTGGCATGGGTTTCACTCTCCTCTCCGGGATTCGTCTTCGTCCGCCGTCTCGACGCGTCCGCCGTTCAACAGGCCGCCGCCGGTGAGATTGCGAAGATTCAACACGCCGGCGTCCTGATCCACAATAGTTACGCGCAAGTGAGGCAGCACCTCGCTCATGGACTCGAGATACAGGCGTGCGCGGGTCACTTCGGGGTTCGCTTCATAACGTTGCGCGATGGCGAGCAAGCGCGATACTTCACCCTGCGCTTCGGCGATCCGGCCTTCTTTATATCCCTGTGCTTCTTGACGGATCCTCTCGGCTTCGCCTTCGGCTCGGGGGATCTCCTCGCTCTGATAGGCGCGCGCTTCGTTGATTATACGTTCCCGATCCTCTCGGGCGCTGGCCACGTCGCGGAACGCGGCGGCCACTTGCTCCGGAGCGCGCGCATCTTGAAGGCGCACGTCGCGCACCGTCACGCCCATGCCGTACCGCCCGACGATTTCCTGCATGTGTTCCAGAATCTCCGCGGCGATTTCCGGGCGGCGTTCGGTGAGCACGTCGTCGATCGGATGGTCTCCCACGGCTTGGCGTAAGGTGGCGTGGCCCACGTCGCGCAACGTGTTCTCCACTTCGCCTTCACTGAAATTAAACAAGTAGGCGCGCGGTTCACTGATGCGGAAATGCACCACCATCGCGCAATTCACCACGTTTTCGTCGCCGGTGAGCATCTGCGCTTCGTCAAGCATTGTCGGATCGTTGTCAAAGGTGCGGTACCCGCCCGGCACGCTGCGGAAACCGAACTGAAGGTGTTTGATCTCCTGTACGTTTGGGGTTTCAACCGTCTGGATAGGCCATGGCCACTTGTAATGCAGGCCCGGTGACGTGGTCTTGCTGTACTGGCCAAACGTCAGGACGACCCCCTCTTCGTCCGGGGCTACGGTGTAGACCGGTCCACCGCGGACGAACCAGATCAACACCAATAGCACGACAACGCCTAACACAACCCATCGCGGGTTCATGTTGATTTGTGGCTTGGGGATCTGAAATCCCCCAGGCCCGCCCACATTGATCACTTCCGGGCCTTTTGATCGCCTTTCACTCATAATAGTCGCCTCCGTTCACGGCTAAGCACTTGCGTTTGCGAAATACGGGTCGTCCGTCGCCGCGCTTCGTATGTCCCGGTCGGCCCGATTAATCCACCCTACGCCTGCGGCATTGTCTCTTGCAAGCAGAAACGCAGAAACAGAGCGCCGCATTCGCGATTTTTCGGATCGCGCCAATCACCCATCTGGAGACGAGCTTCCGCTGACTGTTGTCTGTAGAGGCTTTCCCTTGCGCGGGAAGGCAAGTAAGAAAACGGATTCTCCAAACGCCGGAACAGCCGGGGTCGCCCTGTAAATGACTTCTCGTTTTGAGCTAAAATGGTTGCTCATGCGTGCGCTTGATATTCAGCGTCTTGAAGGTTCATTACGCGAGTGTCTTCTCTCGTGTTTGGTATTGCGCGAAATCATCCGGAAGTGTTTGCTTCGGTTGCGTATGGCGCCGGGCCTGTGCTATTCTCCACTACCGCGTCTCGCCGGAACATGCGCACATTTCCCTGCGATTTTTTGAGTTAATTGCATAATGCCCATTGGGGCTGGAAGGATACGGAAGTGAGAACGCCATTCATCGCTGGAAACTGGAAAATGAACCTGTTGGCGGGCGATGCCGTCGAATTAGCGGCCGCCCTGAAAAAGCAGCTCGCGGACTGCGACGGTGTCGAGATCGCTGTGTGCCCCACCTACACCAGCTTACATGCCGTGGGCCAGATTCTAACCGACAGCAACATCGCCTTGGGCGGCCAAAACTGCTACATGAAGGAAAGCGGGGCGTATACCGGCGAGATTTCGCCGCAGATGCTGTTAGACGTAGGGTGTAGTTGGGTCATTATCGGCCACAGTGAGCGTCGCGAGTATTTCGCGGAATCCGATGAAATGTTGAATGAGAAGCTGCGCTTTGCGTTGAGCGCCGGCTTGAAGGTGATGTTCTGTATCGGCGAGACGCTGCAGCAGCGTGAAAGCGGGCAAATGAACGATGTGCTGGTCCGGCATATTACGACCGGGCTGCAAGGACTTGAAGAGGCACAGTTCAGCCAACTGGCGATTGCCTACGAACCCGTTTGGGCCATTGGGACCGGTGTGACCGCAACGCCGGACCAGGCTGAGGAAGCGCATGCTTTCGTGCGTCAGCTTGTCAACGATCAGTTCGGTGAAACCGTAGCTGATGGTGTGCGGATACAATATGGAGGAAGCGTGAAGCCCGACAATGCCGCCGAACTGATGGCCAAGCCGAATGTGGACGGCGCGCTGGTTGGCGGCGCTTCCCTTAAGGCCGATAGTTTTGCCGGAATTGTGAAGGCGTCGGCGAAAGGATGATCGCGGGCGGCCTTTAGGCTTGTGCCGGGGCCCGCGCTGTACCGAGTTCTTTTTTGCTCGTCCCGCAGCCCTTGTATGGGCTGGCGCGGCGTGCGGTCCATGGAGGTGATTGGAACGTGACAGTTTGGGAATACATTTGGCGCTGGGAGACATTGTGGTGGTTGATGATTGCGCTATACGTCCCCGTGTGTATCACGCTCATTACGATCGTGCTCTTGCAGAAAGGCAAGGGTGTCGGGTTTTCGGGCGCGTTCGGAGTGGGGGCGGGTACGGACGCCGTTTTTGGTCCTCGTGGCGGCGTTAGTTTGCCCGTCCGGCTTACCCACATCTTGGCTGGCACATTCATGGTGTTGGCGCTGCTTATGTCCCTCGTGGCTGGCCGTCTAGGCATGGGAATCGCTCCCGAGCGGCTCGAAGAGGAAGCGGTGGCCGAACAAGCGTCCGAAGAGGAATTCGACGACGAGGAGGCTTTTGGCGGCGCGGACTTTGATGACATAGAAGACGCCACCGCTCCGGGTCTTCTCGACTTTGAGGAAGTCGATCCATTGGCTGACGAGCCGATGGAAGAAGACGAAGCGCCGCAAGAAGCCCCCGATTCCGACGAGGAGGAACCGGACGAGGATTCCGAGGAAGCCGACGCGGACGAGGATGACCAGAGCTGAGGTGGATTGGCGTCCTTCCTTGCCGGTCAGGCGGTAAGACGCCCATGCGCCGAAGCAGCCGCATATGGCGGTGTAACGATGATTATAAGTGTCGGCGCCACTTTGTAGAAGGGGTGTGGCCCAAAGCGGTGTCTTTGGGCCTCGTTTTTCTGGAGTCGCGTGAGCCCGCACATCAATTCAGGGAGGAGCGAGCCGCGTGAGAACCGTGTGGCCGCTTGAGCCGGGCTCTTCCTTGAATACCTTGGCGGACCTTATGCGGCTGGAACCGTAGACCATGGACAGGATTCTCATTCGGGGCGGCGCTCCCTTGCGGGGCCAAGTTCACATCAGGGGCTCGAAGAACAGCACGCTTCCGCTTATGGCTGCCTGCATTCTGGCTGAAGCGCCCTGCGAACTGCACAATGTTCCGTGCCTTCATGACGTTTTCACGATGGACAAGCTCCTTTCCGCAATGGGCATGACCATCGAGTTCACCGGGCGCTACCTCACCCTTGACGCCAGCGACATGGGCGAGCCGTTGGCCCCTTACGACTTGGTGCGCAAGATGCGCGCGTCGTTTTTTGTGCTTGGTCCGTTGTTGGCCCGGTACGGGCAAGCCAAGGTGTCTTTGCCGGGGGGGTGCGCTATCGGCACGCGGCCCGTCGATATCCATCTAAAGGGGCTCGAAGCGTTAGGAGCGCATGTCTCAATCGAGGACGGGTACGTTCTCGCCAAGGGGCCACTCAAAGGGGCCGACATCACTCTTGATTTTCCCAGCGTCGGCGCCACGGAAAACCTCATGATGGCCGCCACCCGCGCCGACGGGGTGACGCGCATCAGTAACGCCGCCCGCGAACCGGAAATCGCTGATCTTGGCCACTTCCTCAATTCCCTTGGCGCACAGATCAGCGGCGCCGGCACGGATTTGATTACCATCGTAGGGGTGGATGAGTTAGGGGGCGGCCAACACACGGTCATCCCCGACCGCGTGGAAGCGGGCACGTTTCTTCTCGCCGGCTTAGCGACTCACGGCGATGTGACGGCGCAGAATGCGAATGCGGATCACCTCTCCAGCTTTCTCAACAAGCTTCGGGGAACCGGTGGCGAGATCGAGATCCATGCAAATCGCATTCGAGTAGCCGCACCGAACGGGTTGCGCGCCGTGGATGTCACCACCCAGCCGTACCCTGGCTTTCCTACCGACCTGCAGGCGCAGATGATGGCCATGTTGTGTGTGGCGGAGGGCGCAAGCGTCATTAAGGAGACGGTGTTTGAGAACCGTTTCATGCAAGTCGGCGAACTGGTGCGCATGGGCGCTGATATAGAAGTGGATTCTAACGCGGCCGTGGTGCGGGGCGTCAATAATCTCCGTGGCGCTCCCGTGATGGCCTCGGACTTGCGCGCGAGCGCCGCCTTGATCGTTGCCGGCCTCAGCGCTACCAAGGGAGAAACTGCTATCCATCGCGTCTATCACATAGACCGTGGCTATGAACGGATTGAGGAGCGGCTGTCGGCGCTGGGGGCCGACATAGAACGGATACAGGATTGAATAGCATGAAACGCATCGAGATCACCTCGGACGCAGACTTCGCCGAAGCGGCGGCCGCCATCGCCCAGCGGGGCGCAGAAGCCGAAGATAGCGCTTTCCGCGAGCAAGCCTTCGCCGCTGTGCGCGAAGTAGTCGAAACGGTTCGAACCGAAGGCGATGCAGCCGTGTCCCAGTATACTGAGCGCTTCGACGGTTGCGCGCTTAGCCCTGCCGACTTTGAGATTCCCGAGCGCGAAATCAGTCAGGCGATGGACGCTATCGAACCGGAGATACGGATCGCGCTCGAACGCGCTGCCGATAATATCGCCGCCTTTCATCTGCGGAATCGGCGCGAGTCGTGGCGCGAGGAACAATCCGACGGTTCGATTCTTGGTCAGCGCGTCACCCCGTTGGAGAGCGCGGGCGTTTACGTGCCAGGCGGCAAGGCGTTTTATCCCTCCTCCGTGCTGATGAACATTATCCCCGCGAAGGCCGCGGGGGTTAAAGACATCATCATGGTCTCTCCCCCATCATATAATGGAACCATCCACCCCCTGGTGCTGGCGGCGGCCCACATTGCTGGAGCGACGCGGGTCTTCCGAGTTGGCGGCGCTCAGGCGGTAGCAGCGTTGGCGTATGGCACGCAGACCATTCCCCAGGTTCTCAAGATCACAGGGCCCGGCAATATCTATGTGACGCTTGCCAAGCGTATGGTGTCCGACACGGCCGCAATCGATAAAGACGCCGGACCCAGCGAAGTCGCCGTGCTTGCGGACGGGTCGGCGGACCCCCGGCTGGCCGCAGCCGAAATCCTTACGCAGGCGGAACACGACGAAGAGGCCTGCGCGGCGCTTATGACCTGCGACGCGGCCTTTGCGGAGAAGGTCTTGGCTGCAATAGAGGACGAACTGACGAGGCTAAGCCGCGCGGTTATTATCCGCGACGCGCTCAAGAAGAGCGGGCGCTGCTATATCGCTCGGACTGTTGAAGAGGCGGCGGATCTCGTGAATATCTTCGCCCCAGAGCACTTGGCCCTGCAGACGGCGAACCCCGAAAGTATCCTCGATCGCATTCCCAACGCCGGCTGTATCGTGTTGGGCGCTGCGACGCCTGTTGCGGTAGGCGATTACTTCGCCGGTCCTAATCACATACTGCCCACGGGACGGCGCGCCCGCTTCGAGTCGCCGTTGACCACAGATGACTTCACCAAGGTGTCCAGCTTGTTGGCCTATTCGACGGAGCGCCTGCGCGAGGCGGCCCCGCACGTCAGGGCGTTAGCCAATGCCGAGGAGCTTACGGCTCACGCCCGCGCCGTGGAGTTGCGCCTATGAAGTACGGTCGAAAGCTGTTGCGCGATGTCCACGGCTATGTGCCTGGAGAACAGCCAGGGACGGAGAACGTTGTCAAGCTGAACACCAACGAGAATCCCTATCCTCCCTCCCCCGCCGTCCTCGATGCGCTGCGTGAGGTTAGCGGCGACGCCGTGCGCAAGTATCCGGATCCACTGGCCTCTGAATTGCGGGCGGCGTGCGCAGCGCAATACGGATATCCGTCCAAAGATTGGGTGATTGCGGGTAATGGCATGGACGAGTTACTGGCGATGACGGTGCGGACGTTTGCGGATCCGGGCGACCGGATTCTCACGCCCTATCCCACCTATATTCTCTATGAGACCTTGGCGGCGCTGCACGGCGCCGAGACGGTTTTTGAGGATCTAACGCACGACTTCCAGCTTTCCGACGGTTTTTTCGGGATTCCCGCGCGCATCTGCTTTTTGCCGCGTCCGAATTCGCCGAGCGGCGTGTGTCCTCCGAGGGAGGCGATGGAGAGGCTGTGCGAAACTTTTCCGGG
>PUMX01000372.1 GCA_003552485.1 Candidatus Hydrogenedentota bacterium | reverse complement strand
CTCGTCATCGGGATGGACCACGACCACCTTGTTTCCGAACTGCGCGCCCATCCACGGCGCGCTGTCCATCTTTTCGCCACCCGCGGACTCGCCCATTCCCTCCGGGTAAAAATGCTCTTTATCGCCTTCCCAAGCGAACTCGAATGTCCGTTGCGCGGTGATTAACAACAACTGTGTCGCATCCACCGCTTTGTTCCACACCGCCACCGACACATTGGACAAATCAATGATGTTCACGTACTCGGAAAAATCGCTTCCCGGCCATAGATACCAATCCGGCCAGTAAATCCGGCTCGCCTTGCGGTAGCCTTTGCGCTTGCGAATGGTGCCCCGCGTGAAATCGCAATTCGGCGCAAGCGGGCTCTCGACCACCGGCAACTGGAATACCGGCGTCTCCCGGTTCTCGCCGCGAAAGCCCGTGACCACATCGGATTTGTACTGGGCCACGCCTTGCCGGTCGTCCCAGTATTGCTCCCGGCCCATCTGATAGCGCTCCCTGCTCAAATCAGATTCCTCCAATTACGGAAGAACGGCTGCGTTTCTTGCGCATCGGCGCGATGCGCCGCGGACAGCGCCCGTTGATAATCTTGATCCGTCAACTTCACGCGCGCCATCGTTTCCTCAGTCAGCCCCGAGCGCCGCAGGAACACCGCCTCCAACGCGAGGTACAACGCGTCCTCCAAGTAATACGGCGCGTCAATTTCGTCGCCCGGCCCATCTACCTTTTCCGGCCGCCGCATGTACACCATGCGGAACCAGGTATGCCGCGACGGCGGGTTCGGGGCCAGCATCAACTTCTTTTCTTCGCCGCCGGTCAACTGGTACGCGCTCAACGCGTCCGGCGACGGCCGCAACGCGAACAACCCGTGATACGCCGCCCCGCTCAACTCGCGCAACAAACGCCTACGCTCCTCATCGCGCAGCATGACCACGCTGCACAAATCGGATGGAACCGGATAGCGGTCCAACCAGATGGTGTACGCGCCGTCGCTAATATCGTCATGCGGCCACGGCCGGTCCAACGTAAGCGACTGAATGTAATCGCCATCAAACACGGCGTCCGTAACCCGGAAATCGCCCGCGTGTTTGTCTACGCGCAACATCCAACCGAACGGCGCGTTCCCTTTCTCGGGCATCGGGTCCAGCGTAACCGTCTGCGAACCCTTATCCACCGACAGCCCTTCTTCCAGGCGCACATTCGGCTCGACCGCGAACCAATGCTCGGCCATGTAATAGCGCCACTTGCGCATCGACGCCAGGCGCTCCAACCGGATGTTCAACTCCGTTTTCAGGTTCGTCAGATCCGCGTGCGGCGCCGAATTGCCCAAGCGCGTAACGTATTCGTGAAATTTCATCAGACCCGCCCACGTTGAAGCTCATTATCGCGCTGAACCAGCGCTTCCAACCCGTTGTTGTACGCGGACATGTACGTGTCGACCATGTCCAGACGCCCCTCATTGCGAGACATTTCGACCAACGCGCCGTCGGCCAATACATGCCGCTGATTAGCGGGCATCAGATACTGAGTCACTTCATCATCCGCAATCGCGTCTTCCACGGGTTCATAGATGTACTCGTAGTCGCCCGCGTCCGCCTCGCCCGGTTTGGGCCACAGGCCCACGCGCAGCTGCTCCTCGTCCCGTTTGCGGTCGAGCATCGCCCACACCAACGGGGCGCCCGCGCTCTCATCGCCTTGAAAGAAAAAGCGCCAATTCCGCTCGTACACCTTGCGCAACGGCTCGCCCGCTTTGTTGTAAACATCCAGCACCACCGCCACGTTCGCCGGCAGCACATACACCTGCTGGCCGTCGAGCGCCGAAAGATTGTCATACGCGCGCAACCACGACCAGCGGCGCAGCCCGCTCAACTGCCTGTACGCATGCTGTAGCCACACAAGGCAGGCGGCCCGAGCCTCTGCATCAGACTCAGGCCGCCCGTAGCGGACAAGCATGTAATCGACCAACTGTTTGCCGTTCATGGGTCCGCCTTATGTTTAGGTTGCAAGCGCCTCAAGCCACGCCTCACGCGCCATATTCTCGGCCGGCATCAACCAGACAAGCGGCGCCTTCGCGCCCTCATCCGGCGTATGCTCATCCGTACCCACATCCTGTTTCGTGAGCAGGCGGATACCCGTCGCCGTCTCCGAATAGGTCAGGTAATCCTCACCATTGACCGGCGTCGCCCATTCGCCCGCGGCCGCGCTCGCGTGATTCTCGAACTTGCACGCGACCACGCCGCTGACGACCAGCGTGGAACTGTTCTGATCGCCGTGCGGCAACTTGCGCGCGGCGATCCCGGCGAACTCGCCCAGCAACCCCGAGGTCACGGGCTGTTTCACCGAGATCCCGTCGTTTTCACTCATGTCCCATTGCAGCGCATCGCCGATCTCGACATCATTCGAGTCGGCGCGGTTCGCCTTGGCCGCGGCCATCGTCACATAGCCTTTGCCCAGCGAACTCGCAAACATTCCTGCACTCATTGGCTTAACCCTTTCTCGTCACACCCGATTAGGTGATCGTTTGCGCCTCATCCACCCCGTACAGCACGCCCAGCTTGCGCCGGTCGTTGCACACGATACTGTACTGAGTGCCCATCGGCCAGTAGAACCCGGTCATGCCGGGCACCTTCGCCATTTCGCCCCATTCCTTTTCGAGGCCCTCAGCGAACACCCAGGAAATCGCCGACGTGTTCAGGAAGTAGACGTTGCCTTTCCCACTATCCAGCGTCGGGCACAACGGATCCCAGAAGATCGGGCCGCTGCGGAACCAGAACCCGTCAATACCGAGTTGGAACTTGTCTTCTTTGTTCATGAAGATCAGCTTTTCCTCGGCCAGGTTCGCAATCTGCTGATAGAACACGTCATTACACGGCATCAGGTCCGGCCGGCCGTCTTCCGTGTTGCCCGAGTCATTGTTCGAGCACTCCATCCACAGCCGCAACATGCTGTTCTCGTCCTCGGACAACAACGCCGAGCGCGTCCGCCCCGATTCAATGGTCTTGTACGCGCCGTCGAAGTCTTTCGTCTGGTTGCGCCAGAACGTAGCGTTCCCGGCCGTCGCGTCAATGCCGCCAATCGCGCCGCGCGCCGGGTTGGAACTCGGGTCTTGCTGGATCAGCTCTTTCAGGCCGAAGACCTTTTCGTTTCCAACCGTTTGCCCGTCCCAGACGGTAGCCGCCAACTCGTTTTGCACGCCCTTCTCAAGCGCCTTCTTTTTCTTCTGGACGAGGTTGGCGAACGCGTTGCGGCCTTGCGAGTTATTGAACTCGTGGCGGCCAATGGTGAGGTTGCTCCATTTCGACACCCACTCGTATTTCGCCTGAGTGATGACCTCAATCGGCGTGTATTCTTCCGGCTGGAGGTCGTGGGAAATGGAGAGGTGCTGCGAGCGGCTCGGCGTCGCGTACAGCAAGTCCTCGACAGGGCCTTGCCCAGGCGGGCGCCGCTCAATCATGCCCGAGTTTTTCTGGCGCATCCGGCGCCACAACTCGTTATTGGGGGTGATGGTATCGGTGGGTTCACCATCGGTATCCCGAAGGATATACATGGTGAATTCGTTCAGATCTTCTTCTCTCCGAGGGGGCCAAGACATAGCGTCTGCTCCTTAAACTGGCGCCCCTCGAAGATCGGTGTCGTCCGCTAATCGCGCCGACGCGCGCGGCGCATAGCCACTTCGGCTTCTTCCGCAAGCTGATTGATGGACTTAGGTTGATGTACGCCGCCCCCTGAATTTCTTTCAGATACGGGCGCCCCGTCCGGCATCGGCTTTGTGCGTCGCTGATTAGCGAATCCTTCCATCGAGAGGCGGTCTGCCTGCTGTTTCTTCTGGCGCTCTTTCCGCTGCTTTTGTTTCTGCCGCATCTTGTCGGCCTGCTGCGGATAGTACTGCGTCAGAATGTAGTTAGGATTCGTCTGGACGCCCTGTTGAAGCGCTTGCATCGTCGCGTTCTTCAGCTTGCTCCACACTTTCTCGATCTCGGCGCCGTACACTTCCCGCATCTTGGGAAGCCAGTCGCTTTCGAGAACGCGCTCTGTGCGAAGGACCGCTTGATCCCGCTCCACTTGCTTGAGCTTCTCGTCGAGCTTCTTTTGCGACGCTTTGCCCACGCCGCGCAGCAACTCCACGATCTTCGCGTCCTGTTCGGGGTCCAGCCCGGAATTCTTCAGGAACTCCTCCAACTCGTCTTTCTCCGAGTCGCCTTTCCCCTGCTGCTGCACTTGAGCCATGTGCTGTTGCAGCTGTTGGATCTGGTGCTGCAACTGCTGTGTGGACCGGACGTGCTCCGATTTCGGAACCACGCGCCGCATCAGGTCTTGAACTTGATCGTCTCCGAGACCGGCGTTTTCCAATGTCTGCCGCAACTTGTCATTGCCGCCGTCCATCAGATCGTCGCCATCCGAAGATTCGTCGTCCATCCCCGCTTCCAGTCCTTCATCGCCTTCGTACTCGTCGAACATTGTGTGTCCTTTCGGTCGTCCGCTTACGCGCCCGATTCCAGTATTGGATCGTCGGACGTTTGGCGAATCCTAGTACACTTCCAGATTGGTGCCGTACTTCTCATCGTGTTTGCGAAGAATCCGCTTTAATTCCGAGTTTGATTCCGCGCGCGGCACGGGCCGCTCATCCACCGGCATCAAGCTCGCCAAATCCCTCGCCTGCACAAATGTGTCCTGCTTGACCGCAACCGGCGCGTAAATCCTACGCAAGCTGCGTGTGTTGCAATTAGAACACTTTAGTCGGGCCTTGTCAACTCCGGCGTTGTCACGCATAATTTCGCGCTGAACACCACACTTGAAACACTCGAACGTAAACGTACAAATCATACAGCGGCGCTCCCCGGTTGACGCTCCTGAGAATGGCCGCGCCCCACTTGCGCGCCCGCCGTCTGTTGATCCGCGGGACCGGCATACGGGGCCGGTACGCGGTTGCGCTCCTCGAAGTCCGCCTTATAGCCCGGCATCTGTGTGGGCTCATGGGGCATCGCTTGCCCGTTGTTGGCCTGAATTATCCGCTGGATTTCCTCCTTGAGGTCCGGCGAAACTTCTATCGGCATCATCCCGTGCTCTTTCACCAGGCGCATGAGCAGTTTCACCGGGTCTTTCTGGCGCAACACGCGCTCTTTCAAGCGCGGGTCAAACGATTCCAGCGTCAGCTTCAGTAATTCCAGCTTATCAATAGGCGACGGCGGGAACCCGCCCGCCACGTTATAATTCTCTTGGTCAATCATGTGGGTTAGCTCAACAATGCGCGGCACCAACTCCACAATCTGCCGCCGCTCCGTAGCTTTATCCACCTTCTCTGTGGAACCCACGGAGATGTTCAGCCGGAAATCCCTGAGCACGCGCTCGCGCTCCACCGGAATCCAGAAATACTGGCGCACATCGTTCCCGACCACCTTCACGATTTCCTCGTCAGGCCAGCGTTGCAACAGTATCTTGAGCAGGTCCGCCCCGACATCCTCGTAGAACTGCTCGACGATATAGCGAATATCCTCAATCGCAATCGCCTGCTGCTCTTGGCGAATCGCCGTTTCAGTGGCCGTCTTGCTGCCGTCGCTTGGTTCCCCGCGCGAGGGATCGGTCAACCCGGACGCATAATGAATGTCTTCCCGGAATTCCGCCTTCAGCTTGAGCATTTCGGGCGACGCGCCGCCGAAGTTGACCGGCACAATCGGGTTATTCTCGGGATCGCGCCATTTCACAAGCTCGCCATGCCGCGCCCGGTTGAACGCGTCATAGTACGGGTCTTCCACGTTTTCATCGCCGAGAAACACGGTCTTGCCGTCCCGGCCGACCGAATCCACGGTATGCGCCTTGATGATGTTGTATCCGCGCGCCGCGCCGGTGAACAGCAGCGCATACGGGAAGCCCCAGGGGCCATCGGGGTCTTCAATAGGTTGCAGGAACGTGTACGGCGTATCCACGCCCTGAAACGGGAACGGCGCCCAATCGCGCAGCGGCGTCTGTGTCTCCATGGAGAACACGCAATACTGGCGCGACGCCACGTCGAAGCACTCAATCACTTCGGCCATGCGCTGTTCCGGGTTGCTGTGGCCGTGATTCCGGCCCGTCGGATACGTCGTGTGCTGACGGTCCCAATCCGTCACCGACACCCCGGAGATTTCGCGGCGCGCCTTGGGCTTGTAGCGCATGTCCTTTTGAATGTCTATCAAGGGCCGCATACTGCGGTGATAGTAACGGCGCACCTCGTCGAGCACACGCGCGCCGGGGTCGAAAAACATATCCTGAGCGCGCACCGAACGGAACACGGGCTTGCCCTGTTTCACCGTCACGTTCGTGTACTCTGTCATGGTCCCGTCAGGGAAAAGCTCCTCACCGAACACGTCGCGCGCGCCGCGCGGCCGCCGCTCGGCATACGCCGGCAGGTCGTACACAAACTCGGACTCGAACCCGACCTTGGCAATGCCAGTACCGAGCAACGCCGCCTCCAGTATCAGGCGCCGGCCGGTCTTGTTGAACTTGAGATGCCGATGCATCAAGCTGTTGAACTCGGTTTCCAACAGCCAGGCGATAGCTTCATCCCGCGGCGACACATTCTCAATGCTGAACTCGGGATTCTTTATCGACAACAACGCCACCAGGCGGCGCACAATGATGTTCACAATCGGCAAACGCGTATCGACCGCGTCCGCGCCCGCCTCCACGCCAACATTCACTTGATCCGTCAGCGTCTCGAACAATGAATCGAAATCGTTTGTCTTGTATTCGTTCAGGATCGTGCGCCACCGCTTGTGGAGCCACGAGGTCTTACGGTCACGGCTCTCCTGAAACTCCCATTTCAACTGGCGCAGTTGGTCTTCTTTCATATCACCACCCCGTCATTTCCGATGCTCTGCGCAACCTGTTTTTGAACAGCGCATTACGCATCATCTGCTCGAACTCATTGCGAACCTCGCCCGGCTTTTCCTCCGCCGTGAACCGGGGCGCGTGCGATTCACGGTAGATATCGGCCAGCGTGTCCAACATATCGAAGCTGCCCACCGCGTCCGGGTTGAACGCGTCGACCTGCTCCAAGAACAACGTCTCATGCTGAATGCCCTTCAACAACCGGATGAATCCGCGCTCGAACGCCGGTTGCAAACTCAGAATCCGTTGCACCTTTGATTCCCAGTTGCCCCGGTTCACCACACGCCGGCGCAGCGGCACGCGCCGGCCGCCCGCGAACACTTCTTCCGCCATATCCGAATACGGGCGCCGGTACAGCCGCGACAGCCCGCGCATCCGCTTGAAATACTCGTAGGGGTCCGCCTCAATTTGCTCTTTCAGCAACTCATTCAGCGTCGACTCAATATGCGCCTTCTCCAGCGAAGTCCATTTCAACTGGCCGCCATAGTCCCATACCCGCGTTTCGCCCAGGAACAATTCGAGGAGAATATCTGTCACGCTCAGGTTCCCGTGCGCGATATGTACGATATGTATGCCCTTGCGATTCAAGAACGCCGTCATAATGCTCGTGAACGCGCTGGTCTTGCGCGCCGAGGCGAAGTCACACGCGCGAAACCAGTATTTCTGGTCCGAATCATCCTTGACTTCGTTCCAGGTGAAACGGCCAATCTGGTCCTGATTGAACGCGGCCGATTCCTTGTCCGTAGGGTCAATCATCATCTGGCAGGAGTAAATGTAGCTGCCCTGATCGCGCCGTTCTTTGTACAGCGATTTACGCGCGATACTGCCCTTCTCCGGCGGAAGGTCCACGCTATCGAACGTGCGCCGGTTCGGCGCGGCCGGCTTGCGCCCGAGCACGCTCCATTGCATCGGCTGGCCCAGCGCGGCCGGGATAGCCCGGTTCACGCGAAAGTGCGACCCGTCATTCCATTCCACTTCGCGGATCTCGGTAACAACATCCTTGACCACCGGCGAATAGAACTGAATGCGCGCTTGGCAGTACACCAAATCGCCCTCGACCGTGGGGAACCCGGCGCTCTGACACCGGAACGTGCGCCGGTCATCCTGAAGCACGGCGTCTTGGCCCGCGAACGGTTTCGGGAACACTTCAATTTCGGCGGGCACCACCATGACATCGTAGTCGTGATTCTCGAACTCTTTGATGCGCTTGCGGATTTGGTTCAGCATCCCGTTGCGCGCCCAGGGCGTACCCACGAGCAGGCGCCGGTATTGGCCCTCGAACATGGGATTGTCGGACTTCCACTGGGAGATCATCTGCTCGCGCAAAGGCTCGGAATTCGCGTTCTGCCGCACCTCGTAGTCGTCGTAGTACCCCAACTCATAGTGGCCGCCCGTCGGGTCAGCCCCAATACCTACGGCTTCGGCGGAAAACGTGCGCCGGCCGACGACCTCGGAATCCAGCGCGATGGAATGCTCACTCCAGCGCACGCGGCGCCCATTCTTGGTGGTTTTCGGGCGCACCCACGAAAAGCGCGCGCGAAAGGCGTCATTGCGGTCCACTTGATCCCGGATACCGGCCAGGATCTCTTGCGCTTTGGGATCGGAATACCCGCGAATCAGCGCGCGCACATCCGTATCGCGCACCCACGACCACAGCGTGTACGCCATGGCCTCTTGCGTTTTGCAATGCTCGCGCGCAATCAGCACGACCTTGGTGTTCACCGCGTCATAGGGTGGCTCGGAACGATGCCAATACTGGAGGAACCCGGCCAGCCCTTCTGCGCCGTGCAACGGCGGATAGTAATGCGCCATGTTGCGGAAATACAGCCCATACCGCATGAAGCACCAGAACCGCGTAATACACAACGCCGTGAGGTATTCGTCGAGCATATCTGCGCTACGGCGATGCGCCCACAGACGGCGCCAACCTTCTGTGTCCAACGCCTCGATTTCACTCACGATTAGCTCTGCGCGCTTAACGTTCATGTCGGGACAATAGCACAGATACGCAAAAAAAACACGATTCCTACTTGACACCCACCCATTTTCGTGCTACGGTATTGGCATGACGAGTTAGGGCGTCGACCCTATATGTTTCCCCACGCCCCTTGCCGGCGCGGCGCTTCTCCCCAAGGCGCCGCCTCCCTGACCCGGCAAGGGGCGCCCCATTTGCGGAGGTGAGAAAGGAAAATTCCGATGCAGAGAGCGCATAAAATCAGGCTTAACCCATCCGCCGAACAAGAGAAGTACCTTCGTCAGGCTTGTGGTGTGGCAAGGTTTGTCTTTAACTGGGGATTAGCAGAGTGGAGACGCCAGTACGAGGCGGACGAAGAGCCATCTGCCTACAAGTTGAAGAAACAACTCAATGCTGTCAAACGCCAAGAATTCCCCTGGATGTATGATGTGACCAAGTGTGCTGTGGACACCGGCTTCCGCAACATTGACGCCGCATTCAAGGGCGTGGGTTGTACAGTAGAAGTCCTTGAGCAAGTGGAAGGAAAAAGCGAACACGAGGAGTTGGTTGAAGACATTCTGACTATTGAGGGTTGATATGGCGGGTAGAAAAGCAATAGACGAGACAGGTAATCGTTACGGAAGATTGGCCGTAATCAAGCGGACAGGTAGTGGAATCAATAATTTGGCCAGGTGGTTATGTAAATGCGACTGTGGAAAAGAAGTTATTGTCAATGGGAGAGACCTTCGTCGGGGCAACACTCGTAGTTGCGGATGTCTAAGAGATTCTCTGTTTGTGGATAATTAAAAAATGGGTTGTACGGCAATCAGACACAAAACGCTTCCACTTGGTGAAGCAGCCTTCCGCAGAGCATTACGTAATATGAAAAAGACAGCTCATCGGCGTAAGCTTCATTGGGAACTTACCGAAGAGGAGGCCAGGGCTTTTATGGGTGCTCCCTGTTATTATTGCGGTAGCCCACCAAGCAATATTTGCAAAGGTGTGGCTGACAATGGAGACTGCCGCTATAACGGTATAGACAGAAAAGATTCTTCTGTTGATTATATCCTATCAAATGTAGTGTCTTGTTGTTTTACGTGCAATAAGGCAAAAGGAGCAATGACTGAAGAAGAATTTTTGTTTTGGATTGATAGCATCATAACTTTTAGGGCGAAGAAAGGCGTCCCTTCCATCCCTGCTGTGG
>PUMX01000553.1 GCA_003552485.1 Candidatus Hydrogenedentota bacterium | reverse complement strand
GAGAAGAAGAAACGATTCGAGCCTGGTGACATTATTACAATTCAAGTCCGCGAATCGTTGGATGCCCAGACCCGGGCTGACACCGAGACCCGGCAGGACTCAGAGATCGAGTCGCAGGCCCGTGAAGCGAGCAATCAGTTCTTAGTCGCGCAACGGCCGGAAGGCTTTGGAATCATGAACCCCGAGCAGTTGCCGAACTGGAATATCGATGTCGATAACGAGCACCGTGCGCGCGGGACGACCCGCCGCACGAACGTGTTGGAAACAACCATCACCAGCGTAGTGAAAGAGGTCCACGAAAACGGCAACATTTTTGTCGAGGGGCAGAAGACTGTCGAGGTGAACAGGGAAGACACTAAGTTGTCGGTGCGCGGCTTGGTGCGTCCCAGCGACATTGGCCCCGATAATACGGTGGACTCGACTCGCGTGGCGAATGTGGAACTAAAGCTCGAAGGTCAGGGGCCGCTTTGGAACAACCAACGGCGCGGTCTTCTGACGCGCTTTCTTGATTGGTTTTCATTGTTCTGATGACATGCCGCCGGTTGGCCGCCCCAACGGACGCGAACCTGAAGCGAAGTGGAGTTGTGCACTATGGACGCAGCAATCCTGTGTAGAATTGGCCGCTATTTGTTAGCGAGCGCGATTCTGGGCGTAGCGCTCGCCAATACCGCTGATGCAGCGCGTATACGGGACCTCTGCGAGATTCAGGGCGCCCGGGGCAATAATCTCCGGGGTATCGGGTTGGTCGTGGGGCTGGCCGGCACGGGAGACGGCAGCCGAGCCGCGATTCAGGCGCAACAGCGCATGCTCGAGCGGATGGATATCAACATCCAAGAGTTTCGCGACTTGAGCTCGGATAACGTAGCGGTGGTGATGGTTACCGCCGTGTTTCCGCCCTTCGCCAAAGAAGGCACGCGCATCGACGTTCAGGTGAGTTCACTCTATGATGCAGACAGCCTTGAAGGCGGGCTATTGCTCGAAACGCTGTTGTATGGGATCGACGACAACGTGTATGCCGTTGCACAAGGGCCGGTGTCGGTTGGCGGATTCGAGGCCGGCGCGGGTGGCGGAGCGGGCGCGCAGCGGAATCATGTGACCGCTGGGCGCGTACCCAACGGCGCGTTCATAGAGCGCGAGATACCTTCCACGATTACCGACGGCGAACGGATTACCCTGCTCCTCAAGCAACCCAGTTTTGGCACGGCAAACAACATACAGCAAGCCATCAATGCTGAACTCGGCCCAGGTCATGCTACGGCCTATGGCGCTGGAAGCGTAAATGTGCGCATTCCGGAGGACCAACAGGCTAATCTGACCGGGTTCATTGCGGAGTTACAGGGATTACAGGTAGAAAGCGACATTCCCGCGCGAGTCGTGATCAACGAACGGACCGGCACTATCGTTGTGGGCGGCGACGTCATCATTCGGCCAGTGCAAGTCGCCCATGGTAATCTGACCATCGAGATTAGCACAACACCCTTTGTGGCGATGCCGCCGCCGTTTACGGGCGCGCCTCCCGTAGTCGGTGAAATCGAGGAGATCGAAGTTGTCGAGCAGGAGGCTCACCTGATGCCCGTCGAAGGTACGTCCGCAGGCGATGTGGCCGCTGCGCTGAACCGGCTCAAGGTGACGCCGCGTGACATGATCAGCATCTTCCAAGCCCTGCGTGAGGCGGGCGCGTTACAGGCGGATTTGGAGATTATGTAATGCTCTATGTCGATCCCATGACCGGGCCGGGGGCTGCGCGGTTGAGCGCTCTGGAGTCCGATGCGCAACGCGAGAAGCTGGCCTTTCAAGAGGTCGAACGGCTTTTTGCATACATGCTCATGCAGGAAATGCGCAACACCGTGCCCGATGACGGGCTGTTCCCTGAAACGCCGGCTCAACGCATGTACGACCAGATAATGGACGATGTGCTTGCCGGCGAATGGGCGGAAACCGGCCAGATGGGCTTGGCGGAAAAGCTCGCCGAACAGCTTCAAGCCGATACCATCCAAAATCAGCTTCAGCGCAAGGCCGATGCTGATCCTCACTTCTAAAGCGACCGCCCCGGTTCGCCGATAATCTCATTACACACGCCTCTGGTGGGAAGGTGGATCCCTATGGAAGAGACATTGGAAGCCCTGTGCGAAGTGTTGGATGCTGAGCTGGATCGGCAGCAACGTGTGCGCGACATCGTGGCCGCGCAACACCAGGCCATCCGCGCGCGCGACGCCGAGCAACTGGAAGCCCAGACGGCTGACTTGCGCGCCGTTATCGAGGAAACGCTTAACGCCGAACAGCGCCGGGTCGCGTTGCTCGAGCCGTTGGTGAACTACTTTGGATTGGCTGCAGAAGACCAGACACTCAGCGGTCTGATTGCGGCCTCGCCTGAGCCCTGGAAATCGCGAATGCGCCGGTTTCAGCAGCAAATGCAGGAGGTTATGGAGGAAAGCCGGTCGCAGGTCCGCGAGAATAACCAACTGCTCCGGTTTTCTCTGAAATGGACCAACACTTTTCTGGGGGTAGTGGAGCAATGGTTTGGCTCGGGCCCGGCAGACTATGACGCGCGGGGTGGGCAACCGCCGTGGACCCAACAAAGGCCCGCGGTTATCGATCAACGAGGATAAACAAGCCATGAGTACAGTTCGGGTAACGCAAGGGCTGCTGACATCGAGGACGGTGCGCAACATTCAGAACTCACAACGGCGTATGTTCGATTTACAGCAGCAACTCGCCACGGGGTATCGCATCAAATCGCCTTCCGACGATCCCTCGGGGTCGCAGCGCGCGCTCAGCGCCCGGACGGCCATAGGCAAGAATGAGCAATATCTCCGCAACATCAATCGGGTCGGTCCTCAGTTGGTGGAAACCGAGACCACGATTCAAACGGTAACGGATAAACTCCGCCGGGCCAAGGAGCTCACTGTCCAGGGCGCGACGGGCACTCAGGGGGCTACCGAGTTTGGCGCTATTGCCGAAGAGATCAACCAGATCCTTGAACAGACTCTGTCTTCCGCCAACTTGCGCACGAATAACCGTTACATTTTCTCAGGGACCCGCACGTTGACCCCCGCGTTCGAAGCGGAGCGGGACGCTGATGGAAGGATCACGCAAGTCAACTTCATGGGGAATACCGAAAAGACTCAGCTAGCGGTCTCCGACGGCGTGACCATCGACGTGAATGAAGATGGTCACACCGTCTTTCAGCAACAACAAGATGTCTTTCAGCTTTTGATCGACGCTCGCGATAATCTGGTGACTGGAGATCAAGAAGCCTTGCAGGACCGCCTCGCCGAGTTTCCAGTAGCAGAAGACCAGTTGTTAAGCGGGTTAGCGCGCGTTGGTTCAGTCGAGAACCGTCTCGAACGAGTGGTGATGGATACCGAAGATTTCACCCTGCAACTCAGACAAACTCTGTCGGATACGATTGACGCGGACTTCGCCGAAACGATCATTAACCTAAACGTGGAAACCAATGCTTTCGAGGCTGCTCTGGTCGCCTCGGCCCGCGTTATTCAACCGTCGCTGCTGGATTTTATTCGCTGACCGGTATCGTCCATGGCGCCGTCTGGGCATACTGGGCGGCGCCCTTTTCGGCCTCCCGTGGTGACGTGAGATTGCCATTCCCCAAGCGCTGGTTACGGCTGGCGCTTGCCCTCCAGTAGCCGGGTTCGAGAAGCGAGTGAAGGTTTGCTCTGCTTTGCCGCCCCGTGCTAAAGTAAGAAGAAATTCCGTAACCCCCTGTCAGATCCCGTGTTGAGGGTCGCAAAGGCGGCTTCGGCAAAGGAGCAGCCGACGAGCTCCGCATGTGGGCTCCTCGACTCTCGACTATTGTAGCGGGAATCCCCGGATCCAAAGATTCGTCCTTACAGGACGGCCTAAAACAACGCAGGAGTGTGTGAGGTGAAGAAAGATATCCATCCCGAGTATGTTGCCGCCCAGGTGACTTGCGCCTGTGGCAACCAGTTCGAAACCCGCTCGACGAAGCCAGGAATACACGTCGAAATCTGCTCAGCCTGCCACCCGTTTTATACCGGCAAACAGAAGTTTGTCGACAGCGAAGGGCGCGTGGACCGTTTCAACCGCAAGTACGGCCGCAAGACCAACTAGGTATCTATGGACGTCCACCTGCGAAATCGGGCGCTAAGCGCCGTCGAGGAGTACGAACGCCTCGGGCGGGAAATGTCCACTCAGGAAGTTGCCTCTAACCCGGACACGTATCGGCAATACGCCAAAGCTCAAGCGGAGCTAAGCGATTTGGCTGCAGCCTATCGCCGGTACGAAGCTGAAGAAAAGCGCCTTGAGGAATCCGAAGAACTGTTGACCGGCTCAGAGGATTCCGAGTTGCGTGAGCTGGCCCAACAGGAGCGTCAAGAGGCGGCCGCGGCGCTTGAAGAGTTGGAACAGCAGATCCGCGGGTTGCTTCTTCCCAAGGATCCCAATGACGACAAGAACACTATCGTTGAGATCCGCGCCGGAACCGGTGGAGAGGAGGCCGCCCTGTTCGCGGCCGACTTGTACCGCATGTATACCCGTTACGCCGAGTTGCGCGGCTGGCGGGTCGAGGTCATGAACAGTCACCCGACGGGCCTCGGCGGCTACAAAGAGATCGCGTTCAAGATCTCCGGGGAGGGGGTCTACAGCTACATGAAATACGAGGCAGGGGTTCATCGGGTGCAACGCGTGCCGGAAACGGAGACCCAAGGACGGATTCACACATCAGCCGTGACGGTCGCCGTGTTGCCGGAAGCGGAGGCCGTCGAAATCGATGTCGATCCCAACGATTTACGGATTGACGTGTTCCGATCCTCGGGGAGCGGTGGCCAGCATGTGAACACGACGGACTCCGCCGTCCGCATCACTCACATACCGACGGGTATGGTTGTTTCGTGTCAGGACGAGAAATCCCAACACAAGAATAAGGCTAAGGCGATGACCGTGCTGCGCGCGCGTTTGTTCGCCAAAAAGCAGGCTGAGGAAGCCGCTGCACGTTCTGCGGACAGGCGGAGTCAAGTGGGTAGCGGCGACCGAAGCGAGCGGGTCCGCACCTACAATTTCCCGCAGGGGCGCGTGACGGACCACCGCATCAACCTGTCGATTCATCAGCTCGAAAGCTTTATGCAAGGCGAGATACAGGAAATGATAGACGCCCTGATTGCAAGCGACCGGGCTGAGCGGCTGGCGGAGGTGTGAGCGAGCCGCTGGCCGCTAGACTGCGCGCGGCCGAGATGTCGTTGGCGGATGTCAGTGAATCCGCACGTCTTGACGCTGAACTCCTCTTGGCCCATGCGCTGGGGTGGTCACGGGCCGAGATGTTAAGCCGCCTTCGTGAATGTCATGATTCGCCACAGTTCGGCGAGTTGTTGCGGAGGCGCCGCAACCATGAACCGATTGCCTATATTCTGGGCGAGCGCGAGTTCTTTTCCATGGTCTTCAGCGTCGAAAGGCCCTTGCTAGTTCCCCGGCCAGAAACTGAGCACCTGGTTGAGGCGTGTCTCGATGATGTGAAGGATGGGCCCGCGCGGGTCGTCGACATTGGGACGGGCGTTGGCTGCGTGGCGGTCTCCATCGCCGCGCTTGCAAAGCGCACGCAGGTTGTGGCGGTTGACGTGGCGTTGAAGGCGACCACGATGACCCGTCACAATGCGGCGCGTCACGGCGTAAGAGACCGGGTGCATGTGCTCGCTGCGGACGGCTTCGAAGCTTTCACGCCGGGAGGAGGTGGCTTTGACGCGGTGGTAAGCAATCCGCCTTACGTGGAAACCAGCGCTTGGGAAACGTTGCCGCCGGCGATTCGATTGCACGAGGACCCCGGGGCGCTACTCGCCGGCCCGGACGGACTCACCATGATACGGCGAATCATCGCTGAAGCCGGGCGTTATCTGCGGCCAGGTGGTTTGCTTGCGCTCGAGATAGGAATGGGGCAGTATAGGACGGTCCGAGCTCTGCTTGAGAAGCACGGTTACGTTTCCATTACAAGCCGCCGTGACCTGGCGGGGATAGAGCGTATAGCGCTGGGTCGAAAACCGGGATAAGCCATGGAGGAACGCCCCTATTCATCTGCGGTCCGCGAGCTGCCGCTCGAGGAACGTCCACGGGAGCGCTTGAAGCGTCTTGGCCCTGAGGCCTTGCAGGATAGTGAACTGCTTGCAGTGCTTTTCCGCACGGGGACCCGTGACTTTGGCGCGGTGGCCCTTGCGCAACAAGTCATGGCGGCGTTTGGCGACCTGCGCGCACTGGCGCGTGCCTCGCTCAGCGAGTTGCAACAGGTCAAGGGATTGGGGGTGGTGAAGGCCATCGAGATTAAGGCCGCTTTGGAACTGGGTAAACGGCTTTCAATTCACACCGATTTGAACCGGCGCCGCATCAAATGCGCTCAAGACGTTGCCGAAATTCTCATGATCCGCTTTAAGGACTGCGAGAGCGAAGAGTTCAAATGCATGCTGCTTAACGCAAAGAACGAGGTGCTGCGCATCGTGGATGTCTCGAAAGGCGGACTTGACGCCACCATGGCGCTGCCTCGGGACGTATACCGCCAAGCCGTGCGCGAAAGCGCCCACGCGGTCATTGTTTGCCACAATCACCCCAGCGGCGATCCCGAACCCAGCAAGGATGACATCAATCTGACGAAGCGTCTTGAAGAAGGCGCGCAAGTGCTCGGGATGCGGTTGCTTGACCACGTGATATTCGGTGATGGCCGCTACGTCAGCCTGAAGGAAAGGAATATGTTTTGAAGCGGACATTCAACGCGTGGTACACAGGGGCGCCTTTCTACGGTCCGCTTTGCGCCGGCGGGTTGCTCATGCTGGTTTTCGGCTGGGGAACGTGGATCGCTTGGGTGGGCGCGGTCGTTCTGCTTCTGGGCATTTACGCCTTGTTCTTTTTCCGCGATCCGCGCCGACGCGTGCGCGCGTCGGCGGACGAGGCCGTGGCGCCCGCCGACGGCAAGGTTATGGCGGTGGACGAGCTGGAGGAGTCTCCTTATTACGACGGGCCGTGCGTGCGGCTGATCATCTTCCTGTCGCTTTTCAATGTGCATGTCAACCGCGC
Source organism: Candidatus Hydrogenedentota bacterium (assembly GCA_003552485.1). GTDB lineage: Bacteria > Hydrogenedentota > Hydrogenedentia > Hydrogenedentales > SLHB01 > PUMX01. Next base: position 3,002 of record PUMX01000553.1, on the reverse strand, counting down.
TCCCTGCGCGGGCGTCGTCGAGGACGTTCGGTATCAGCCTGGACTGTTCTTAAACGCGCTCAGGGCTGAATCTTCCGAGTTGAACGAGTCCAACACCCTATGGATGAATACTGCGCATGGGGTGGTGGCGGTTCGCCAGATATCCGGCATGGTTGCGCGCCGGATTGTATGTTACGCCCAGCCCGGCGACGAACTTGCTCAGGCCGAGCGGTTCGGCATGATCAGATTTGGTTCGCGCACGGAGCTCTACTTGCCGCCCCGCGCCATTATGCAGGTGAGCGCCGGAGACAACGTGCGCGCAGGCGCTTCTATCGTGGCTCGATTCTCATGAGTAAGTTGCGGTTTCGGAAAAGACGCAGGCGCAAAAAGCAGCAGCGCAGGCCCATCAATGTGCTTGCCAGCGTTTTGACTACGGTAGGGTTGTGCTGTGGCGTGGGCAGTATGTTCGCGGCGATGTCAGGCGAATTCGCCCGGGCCGGCGGCCTGATCATTATCGCGATGGTGTTCGACATGCTCGACGGCTCAGTGGCTAAGCTTACTCATAGCGCGTCGGACTTTGGCAAGCAGTTCGACAGCTTATGCGACCTCGTGTCTTTTGGTGCGGCGCCGGGCATACTGGTGTACAGTTTGTACCTGGCGGACGCTGACGGCCAGGCGACATTTTGGGCGCGCGCCGGTTCGGTGATGGCCGTCATCTTCGTGGTGTGCGGCGCGTTGCGTCTGGCGCGGTTTACACTGTACCAGACGGATAAGCGCGACTACTTCGTCGGCCTGCCCATACCCGCCGCAGGCGTCACCCTCGCTAGCTACGTCTTGTTCATGCACTATTTTGAGGCCTACCGGGCCTTCTGGGCGCTTGGCCCCATGGCGGTGGCGTTAGGCCTGCTCATGGTCAGCACCGTGCCCTATCCCAAGGACCGGATTAAGACCGTCATCCTGGCGCCGCGCAACGCTTTCCGGCTGTTGCTTGTCAGCGGCATTGTCATTGCGTTTTTCGTCAACGTCAGCGATCAGTCTCCGGCGGTGATTTTGTTTCCCGTTACACTGCTTTACGTCCTGCTTGGATTAGGCGAGTCGTTTCGGGAGTGGCGCCGCCGCAGAGGCGCGCGTGAACAGGCCCCGCCGCAGCTCGAGAGCGGCGCGTTCACGGAAGCCGCAGAGGGCGACGGCCGTGCCGGCGAGCATGATGACGGCGCGCAGATTCAGTCCGGCGCCGGTGGCTCGATGAAGAGCGGCGAAGCCCGATAGAACGCGATCCCTTCCTCGACCAGCACCTTCAGCACGGCCGCTAACGGCACGGCGATGATGATGCCGAGAAATCCGAAGGCGGTTCCGAAAACCAGTACAGCGAGGATGACCCACACGGGGTGCAACCCAACTCTGTTTCCAAGGATATTGGGGGTTATGAGATTGGTTTCGACCGCCTGGATGATGACAAATGTCAGCAGCACAGCAGCGATATGCCAGTCAACGCCGTACCGGAGCAACGTTAGAATGATGGCCGGCGTGATCGTGAGCAGGGGGCCGATGTACGGCAGAATGCAGGCCGCGCCCCCGAAAAGCGCAATGAGTAACGCGAATGGAACGCCGGATAAGGTAAAGCCGATGCTGTACAACACGAAAAGAATAACGGCCACGGTGAGCTGTCCGCGCAGAAAACCCTGTAGCTGATGATCGATGCGCCGTCCGATATCGAAGACCTTGGGCCGGAACCGCGGGGGTGTAAGGCTTTTAGCCTGCTCAACAAGACCGTCGAAGTCACGCAGTAAGTAGCCGGCAACGAAGGCGAACAACGCCACGTTAAACACGAAAACGATAAACTGAAGAGCCCAGCTTCCTGCGGCTGCCGCGAATGAAGCTACCGTCAATCCGGCTTGTCTTCCAGCTTCCCAGAAGTGGGGCGCATAGGTGACAAGCAACTGGGTGGCGCCTGTGCGCATGATTTCGCCGATGCGTTCAGCAAGCACGGCGCGCGCATGGAAGGACTCGCCGTTTTCCGGGGCCCATCCCAAGGCGATCACGATGTCATCGAGCGGCAACCGATCGGCCACGGCGCCAACCCAGTCGGCGTATCCGTCGGGTTCTCCATCGCCGTCGAGATCCTCTAGTTCCGCGGCGGTCATTCGGAGTTCGTCGGCCTGTTGAATGATCTGGGGGGCCATAAGCAGGGGAATGCTCACAAGTATGAGCAGTCCCGCCGCCGCCATCCCGGCAATAGAAACGGTGCGCGGAATGCGCCGGCGTTCCAGCTTATGCACCACGGGATTGAGAATGTAGGCCACAATAAACGCGAGGCCGAGCGCCGTGAGCACCGGACTGAGCAAGTAGACGAAGCCGGCTAACACCAAAAGGATGGCCAGAATGGCGACAGCTTGGACCCAAGGATTGTTCCACACGGTTCGCAATGGCACCAGGAGGCTCCCATTTCTTTCTTCGGAAATGCTAGAATTAATGTTAGGATTTGGGAAACACGGCCGAATATACCACACTCAGGTGGGATTTGGATATAGAATTGACTTGGCCTAATGCGAGCATTTATTACATATTGTTTTTTGGTTCTTCTGTTGTTTGCCGCCACCTCTGTTGCGGCAGCGGACTCCATCGTTTTGGTCAGCGGAGAGGTGCTCGACGGATCGCTGCAGGAGCTTGCGGATGGCGTGATTGTTTTCCAAACTGCGTTGGCCGGCGTCATGGTGCTTCCTGCCGACGAGGTGCGGGGGTTAAGCACGAAGGATTTCTGGACGGTATGGTTCGAGAACGGAGAGCGCCGGACCGGGCGGTTCGAATACCGGCGGGATACGAGCTACTTGGCTGGGCCAGAGGGCGGCCCCTCCGATCCGCTGCTGCTCGCCGATATTGATCGCGCCGCGCCAGCATCAGTCGAGGCGGCCACGGTAATCGACGAGGGCGCCGGCTCTTCATGGTCTCTTGAGGTAGATTTGGGCTACCATTGGCGTTGGGGAGCGCGCGATTATGGAGATCCGTATGCCGCCGTGAGTTTC
>PUMX01000120.1 GCA_003552485.1 Candidatus Hydrogenedentota bacterium | reverse complement strand
GCTCAGAAGCGAGCGCTTCACTTCGGCGAAGCTGTTCCAGATCAGATATGCGCGCCGAATACGTTGTGCTGGCTCGGCGACGTAAGCTCCGATCCCCTGTACAAGCGCCACTAAACCGCACGCGAGGCTGGGCTTCGCTCGGCCTGTTTCGTGGCGATCAGTGACGGCGACACTGTATTCGGCGCGCTGGCGCTGTATACCACGGAAACCCGCGAGCGCGACGACCAGTTGGCGTCCATTCTCTCCGATATAGGTTTGCAGATCGGGCAGTTCGCCGCCCGGACTCAGGCGGAGCTTGCATTGCAAGCGTCGCAGAAGCGTTACATGGAACTCCTTGACAGCATTGATGGAGTGGTTTGGGAAGCCGATCCCGCGTCGCTCCAGTTCTGGTTCGTGAGCGCTCAGGCCGAGCGCTTGACAGGTTATCCCGTCGAACGCTGGCTCGAGGAGCCTGAGTTCTGGAAACGCTATATTCACCCCGGCGATATCGACCGTGTGATTGCGCACGCGATTCAATGTGTTCAAGATCGCAGGCCCTATGAAATTGAATACCGCATTACCACCGCAGACGGCAGACGGCGCTGGCTGAGGGACTCTGTGACACTGGTCGTGGAAAGCGGTAAGGGCGTGCTCCTGCGCGGGTTGACGGTCGATATCACCGCGCGCAAAGCCGCCGAAGACGCGCTGGCTGAGCGTGTCAGGGAATTGACCGCACTGCGGCGTATTCAGGCGCTGCTCGATCGGCGGGATATGGCCGTGGGCGCGATGCTGCGTGAAATTGCCCATTGCATTCCATCAGCTTTTCAAGCGCCCGAGCTGGTCTCTCTCCGGATCAGTTGGGGCGATGTGGTGGTGGAAAGCACTTTAGAGGGCGAGTCCAGCGGTAGGTTGACGGAGACCTTTTCCGCGGGAAGCGCCGAGGGTGAAATCCGCGTCGAGTATGTTCCGGGCCATAGGGAGGAGGCCCCGCCGTTTCTCGGCGAAGAGCGCAACTTCTTGCGCACTGTCGCTAGGTCCATTGAGACGCACTTGTCCCGCAGGGAAGCCGAGCAGCGGTTTGTCGAGGAGCGCGATTTTGCCCAGTCCGTCACGAACAACCTGCCCGGGATTGTATGCCTTCTTGACAAGACCGGCCGGCTGATTCGTTGGAATGAAAATGCGCCTAAGTTCACGGGATACAGCGATAAAGACCTCCATAATCAGCCATATACAGCCTTTATTGACGAGCGTGACTGGGAATACGCGGAGAATCTGCGCCAATCGGCGCTAGGGGGAACCCCTGTAAGCTTCGAGCTCCGGCTCATCGATCACGCGGGCGAGTCCTGGCCTTTCTACTTCAACGGCGCCCTTATCACGTTGGGCGGCGTCGAGTATCTGTTAATCGTAGGGGTGGACATTCGCGAACGCAAGCAGGCGGAGCAGGCGCTACGCGAAAGTGAAGAACGTTTTCGGTTGCTTTTCGAGGATTCACCCGTGTCTATTATGGTTCACGATAAGGACAGCGGCGCCATCCTCGACGCTAATATGATGGCTCTCCGATCCTATGGGTATTCTTCGATGGCCGAATTTGAAAAGGGCGATCTCTGGTTGGAGCCGCCCTATTCGTTCACCGAAGCCCTCGAAAACATCCGCCGCGTCTATAGTGAAGGGCCCCAAAAGTTTCAGTGGCTGAGCCGGCATAGCTCCGGCGAACTGTTCTGGGAGGATGTGAGGCTTACCCCAATCACCATCGATGGCCGCCCCTGTGTGTTGGCCGCAAGCGTCAACATCACGGAACGCAAACACACCGAGGACGCTCTCCGGCAAAGTGAAGAGCGTTTTCGTAAGCTTTTTGACGATTCGCCCCTGTCTATCATCGTCTTCGACAAGGATACCGGCGAGATCCTCGACGCCAACCGCACAGCGGTGCAGATAAATGGTTGTGCGTCGCTCGACGAATTGCAACGCAACGAATTCTGGGCCGAGCCGCCGTATTCCTTCGAGAACGGACTGGCGATAATGCAGAAGGTGTATGCCAAGGGAGCAATGCAGTTTGAGTGGTTGAGCCGCCACCCATCCGGTGAACCGCTGTGGCAAGAGGTCCATTTGACCCCCATTACCATTGCCGAAAAGCAGTGCATATTATCGTGTAGCGTTGACATCACCGAGCGCAAACTGGCCGAGGAAAAACTTCGCCTGCTCCGCGCGGCCGTCGAGCATTCACAAGACGCCATGGTGGTCACGGATACGCGGGTGCATGATCCGGGACCTTATATCGTTTCGGTCAACCCTGCGTTTGAACGGATCACCGGCTATTCACGCGAGGAGGTCATCGGCCAACCGATCAGAATCCTGCGGGGCGAGAAGACGGACATCGCGCTGCTCCAAGGGCTGCGGGAGAAGTGGGCGCGGGGCGAGCAAACCGTCGCCGAGACGATTAACTACCGCAAGGACGGCGCGCCCTTCACTATTGAATGGAGCGTTAATCCCATCCGCGGAGTGGACGGCGCGATTACTCACTATGTCGCCATCCTGCGCGATGTCACTGAACGCCGCGCGATCGAGGAACAGATGCGGAGCAGCATCAAGCTAGAGGCCATTGGCCGGCTTGCCGGCGGCGTGGCGCATGACTTCAATAACTTGCTGTCAGTGATTCTGGGCTATGGCGAAATGATTGCCTCCTCCCTACATGAGAAGGACCCCATCCTTGCCGAGGCCCAGGGCATCATTGAGGCGTCTCAACGCGCGGCTTCATTGACGCGCCAACTGCTGGCGTTCAGCCGCAAACAGGTGCTCGAACCGGCCGTGCTCGATCTGAACAGAGTAGTCACCAACGTTGAGAAGATGATCGGGCGGCTGATTGGGGAAGATATCGTGTTTGAACTCAATCTTGCGCCGGATTTGTGGCCCGTGAACTTAGATGAAGCGCAAGTCGAGCAGGTGATCATGAATCTGGCGGTGAACGCGCGGGACGCGATGCCGGCAGGCGGACGGTTGACCCTTGAAACATCGAACGTCGTACTGGGTGAAGACTACGCCAGCACTCATGTGGACATGGCGCCTGGCCCTCATGTCTTGTTGGCTATGAGTGATTCCGGTCACGGGATGGACCAGGAAACCATGGACCGGATTTTTGATCCGTTCTTCACCACGAAGGAATTCGGAAAGGGAACCGGTTTGGGACTTGCCACCGTGTACGGCGTCGTCACACAGAGCGGCGGCAGCATTGGGGTATACAGCGAACCTGGACTAGGCACGACCTTCAAAGTGTACTTTCCCGCCGCTCAAGAGGAAGAGCTCATGGCGGAGCACGAGCCTGAACCGGCTGCGGCAGTCCCAAGAGGAGACGAAACTGTTCTGGTGGTGGAAGATGAACCCGAGGTGCGCGCTTTGGAGCAACGCGCCCTCGAACAGTTGGGGTACACGGTCTTTGTTGCATGCAATGCGCACGATGCCATCGCCATCGCCGCGGAATACGATGGCCCTATCCACCTCATTGTTACGGACGTTGTGATGCCCCACATGAGCGGCCGCGAACTTGCGGAGAAACTCGCGCGGTCGCGGCCGGAAACAGCGGTGCTGTATGTGTCCGGCTACACCGACGACGCGATTGTTCACCATGGGGTGTTGGAAGCAGACGCAGCCTTTCTGCAAAAGCCCTTCACGCCCACCGCCCTCGCCGAAAAGGCGCGCGCGGTTCTGGATCAGGCTGACTAATCCATGGGACGGCCCCTGCGGCAGCTTGCATCTGACACGGCGGTGTACGGTTTCAGCTCCATCCTGGCCCGGTTCATCAACTATGTGTTGGTGCCCTTCTACACCCATGTATTCACGACGGCGGAATACGGCGCGGTAGCGAAGGTCTACGCGGCGTTCGTTCTGCTGAATGTCATCTATACGTACGGGATGGAGTCGGCTTACCTGAAGTTCGCCGCCAATAAACCTTTGGATGAGAGGCGGCGGATCTTCAGCACGGCCCTGACCGCTCTGACAGCGACGGCGCTCACTTTCTCGCTGCTGCTAGTCATGTTCCGCGGCCCAGCCGCCGCCCTTATGCGGCTGGCGCCGGATCAGCATGTGCTTATCCTCTACATGGCCGGCGTACTGATCGCGGACACGTTGCTCGCCGTGCCCATGGCGCACCTGCGCCTGGCGCGCCGAAGCTGGCTGTTCGCCGCCATCCGCCTGCTCAGCGTCGGCGTGAACCTCGGGCTCAACCTGTGGCTGATTCTGGGGCTTGGTTGGGGAGTGGAAGCGGTGCTCGCAAGCAATCTCGCGGCGAGCCTCATTGCCGGCGCACTGGCGCTCAGCAGCGTGCGCCGCCTCTTTGTGGCCGCGTTTGACCGGTCCCTGTTCGCCGGCATGCTGCGGTTTGGGATGCCCTTCGTGCCCACGGGCGCCGCCTACGCGGTCACCGAGGCCATCGACCGCTTCTTTCTGGACCGCATGCCCGCCGATCGGGTTGAGGCGCTGTACGGCGAGGGGATGGCGGCCGACGATGTCGTGGGCGTCTATAACGCTTGCTTCAAGCTCGGCGTGTTCATGCTGCTCTACGTGCAGATGTTCCGCTTCGCGTGGCAACCTTTCTTCCTTCAGCATCAGGACGCGCCCGAGGCGCCCAGACTCTTCTCGCGCGCTTTTACCTACTTCACTGCCGTCGGGTTGGGGGTCTTTCTCGCAGTGAGCCTGTTCGCGCGCCAGATCGTGGCGATTCCCGTGCCTGTGGGGGGAGAGACGCAACCGCTAATCAATCCCGCCTATTGGGACGGGCTGTTCATTGTGCCGCTGATCCTGCTGGCCTATCTCGCTCAGGGTTGGTACACGCACTTCACCGCCGGCGTCTTTATACGGGGGCGGACCCTTCACCTGCCGTGGATCACCTTGCTCGGGGCGGGGGTGACGCTGCTCATTAACGGGATGTTCACCGCCCAGTACGGCATGGCCGCAGCGTCAACGGCCGCGCTGGCCAGTCATGCCGTGATGGCGGCGGCCATTGGCGTGGTGGCGCAGCGGATGTATCCTATTCCCTTCGAGTGGGTTAGACTTGCGGCAATGGGCTGCGTGGCGGGAGCGGGTTACGGACTGCACGCCATGACGCCCGACGGCGCCGTGCTGATGCGCCTCGCAATCATAATTGTTGCCGGCGCGGCGCTCATGGCGGCCGCGTATCGGCGAACGTAGCATTCGCGCCTCGTAAGCGGAGCGTAACGGCGCCTGAGCGGCATTCTGTATGCTATCCAATGAGATAACTTGACGAAGGCGGCAAGAAGGCCAAGACCAGGGAGTGTAGATGATGAAACCGTACAGTGAGCGACAGAAAACGTGGCGCGCCCTCGCCGCCTTGGCGATGACGGCATGCCTATTTCTCATCACGGGCCCCGGCGCGGCCCAGGATGGCCTGCGGGGCGAGGACAGCCATCTGCCTTTGCGGCCGGGCAAAGCGGAATACTGGGACACCGTGATCAGCGTGATTGATAATGACGTCGCGCGAATCGAGGGCGAATGGGAGGAGCACATCTTTCGGCGAAGCTTTCCCGCCCGGCAGCACTTGCATACGGACGAAGATGGCGCCGTCGTTGAAGGCCAGTTTGACGCAGCCGGTCTCGCTCTGGTGCTGGAAACCCATCGGCCCTATGTCTATACCGGCAACCTGAACAACGGTCTTCTCGAAATTGCGATCAATGATGAGGTGACCCAAGTGATTCAGCCGTTTACGGAGGCCAACGAGATTGTGCTGTATCGCGGCCTCGATCCAGAGCCGCGCGATGTGCGCGTGCGGCATCTCCATGCGCCTGATGGCGGCCGGGGAGCGCGCGTCATAGGTTTCCGGGAACTGAACGAGCCGTCGGCAGATCTCGCGTTCTTTCTCACCGGAGAAGCCGGCGATCTGCTTGTTGACGCGCGCGTGACGGTGCTGGACGGTGACGACGCCGTACGCAGTATAGTCCAGCGCAATTGGATGAGCGGCATGATCCGCCTTGCGGGGTTGCCGCCAGGCGAAGGCTATACTCTGCGCGTCGAGGCGCTGGGCTGGGAAACTGTCACCGTTCCGTTGCCGCCGCTGCACGCGAATTCCGAACGGCTTCTGACGCCGATTCATCTGCCGTTGGATAATGAACTGTTGACCCATGGTTTCGAGCAACCACGGCTGGGTTATCCCGCCGTGAGACGGCCCGGCGACAGCTTGGAGTTGCGCTTCGCGCCGCACGGCCATGAGGAAGCCATCGAGCTGCTGGCGGTGCGGTGGGAACAAACGGTCGGCGATGCGCGCCGCAGCGTGCGGCTTTGGGAAGGGGAAGAAGCCATACCCCCCAACGGACAGCGGATGGACATTGAGTTGCCGGATAAGCCGCTCGACGGGATGGGCGATCTCGTTGCGGACGTTCGCGGACCCGGCGGCGTACGCACATGGAGGGCGCCACGGAGTCTGCGCTTGCGCGAAGCGTTTCCGGATCAGCCGGTGTTTCTTGTTCTTGGTCACCTCGATACATGGGGCCATTATCAGGGCGAGTATCTTGCCGTGTTCGCGGAAATGGCCAACCTCATTGACCCCGACGCCGTGCTCATCAGCAATGAGGTGCATCCCGCCTATACCGCCGGGGGATTGAAAGGGCTGCGAGCCCCGCATCTTGTCACCATTGGCAACCACAGCTTCGGCTATGAAGAGAACCCGTCCTTCCTTGACGCCGACGGCGAGCGGCGGCCCGGCCCCCCATTCCCGTTGTCGCTGTCCCTGGGTGAGGTCGAGCAGGGGTATGCGCACCGGGAGCCCCATTACGCTTGGCGCGATTCGGCAAACCGGCTCTTCGACCGATGGTACGGCGATCCCATGGGCGCCGCTGAAATCAGCCCGGACATCGCCATACTGAATTACGGCTGGTCCTGGGAACCAGAGTATAACCAAGAGGCTATCGACGCGGCGCGCGATTTGTTCGAACCGTACCGGGACAGCCGCATTCGCGTGCTGAATGCATACGAGAGCGAACCGCCGCGCGAGTTCCTCGATCATTTCGATTTCGCGCTGGTCCATTCCGCTCATGCATGGCCGCGCGCCCGTGACATGCACGCGGACGATCCCGGCGAAGTGCGGGGACATCACTTCTCGATTGATGACGGCGCCACGACGTTCATCGGCAAGCGGACATCCGACACGTTCTGGGTCGTGCGGTTCGCTGATGACCGCGTTGAATCCATGACCTACGCGGGCCACGACGAACACCCTTGGCCGCTCGACCGGCACAGGGTTGCGCCATTGCGTGTCGAGTTTGATGAAGATTCGACGGAGTCCACAGTTCACCGCGCCGAATTGATCAACGACTACAGCGAATCATTCGACGGCTGCCGGATAGATTGGGTCTTGCCGCAGGGACGGTATGAGGTGAGCGGCGGCGCGGTGGACCACTACTGGGACAGCGACGACGGCGAATGGACCGTGCTCACGGTCCGGGCCGACGCTCCGGCGAACGCGGTTCACACGCTCGAAGCTGAACGGATTCGCTGACGGCTTCGCATAACCCAAGGGCGCGCGCTACGCCGTGCTCCCGGTGCGGTAGCCCGCGAGGTCGAGGGTGACGTAGCGGTAGCCTGCGGCGCGGACGGCGTCGACCAGCGTGTTGCGCGTGGCCGGATCCAGCAGTTTAGGCATGTCGGCGGGGTCAATCTCGATGCGGCAGATGTCGCCATGATGCCGCGCGCGGAACTGGTGGAAACCGTGCGCGCGCAGCGCTTCCTCGGCCTGCTCGATTGTCGCCAGGGCTTCGGCCGAAACCCGCGTGCCCGTGGGTATGCGCGAAGCCAGGCACGCGAAAGAGGCTTTGCTTGCCGTGGGAAGGCCTCGTTGCGCGCTCAACCGGCGGATTTCCTCTTTGCTCAACTCCGCCTCTTGCAGCGGGGCGACAACCCGGTGCTCCCGTGCAGCGACATGGCCAAGGCGTGTGGCATCCGCTAGATCGTCCACGATGGCGCCGTATGCAAGCACTTTCACGCCGTTCTCCCGCGCGAACCTGTGCATTTCCTCGAACAGCGCCGTCTTGCAGAAGTAGCACCGTTTGCCGTCGTTGGTTACATACCCCTCACGGTCGAATTCGTTGGTCTTCACGACATGAAGACGCCACCCGCGCGCGCCGGCGAGGGCCGTTGCCGCGCTCACTTCGGAGCGGGGAATGCTGGGGCTGTCCGCCAGCACGAGCTGCGCTGCATCGCCGAGCGCTTCATGGGCGATCTCGGCGAGATAAGACGAATCCACGCCGCCCGAATACGCTACGGCCACGCTGCCGTAGCTTTTCAGCAGCGCGCGCAGCCGCGACTCTTTGGCCAGCAATTCAGGGGAGTTTTCGGCGATTTCACTCGTCGTCATCAAGAATTCCCATCATAATGTCGCCGCGCCGTTCGGTCAGCCAAACGGGGCGAAGCTGATTTAACAACTGTTCACTGGAACGCACGGCCACCCGTATGTAATTTCCGGTATAGCCCGGCCAGCATCCGTCATCCTCTTCCTCGAAGAGAACCATCACGCGGCGGCCGAGGTAGCGATCGATATAAGCCATTCGCTTCTCAGCGCTTAGGGCGCGCAGCAGCGCGGCCCGCCGGTTCTTCGTGGGCTCGTCCACCTTGTCGGCATACCTCGCCGTGGGCGTGCCCGGCCGCTCGCTGTACTTGAACACATGAGCGTAGGTCATGGGTCCGTCGCGCAGCACAGCGGCGGTCTCCTCGAAATCCTCGTCCGTTTCGCCCGGCATGCCAGCAAGCACGTCCGTGCCAATGCAAAGGTCAGGGACCCGCCGCGCCGCGTTTTCGACGAAACCCACGAATTCACGCCGCGAGTACTTGCGCTTCATCAGGGTCAGCACGCGATCCGAGCCCGATTGCAGCGGAATGTGCAGATACGGAACAAGGGCGTGGCCGGGAGCCGCCATGCGTTCGAGCAGCGCCTCGGGAATCGTCGTCGGTTCGATAGAGCTGATGCGAACGCGCGCAACGCCGGGAATGGCGTCCAGCGCGTCGACTACGTCTACGATGCCGCGTCCTTCATAGGCGTATGCGCCGATATTCACGCCGGTGAGCACAAGCTCCCGCGCGCCGTTGGCGGCCAACTGTTCCGCTTCGCGGACAAGGTCGCCCAGTTCGCGGCTGCGCGTCCGGCCCCGCGCGAATGGAATAACGCAGAACGAACACATGAAATTGCAGCCGTCCTGAATTTTCAGGTTCGGCCGGTTCGTCGCCGATTCGCCCACGCCAATCTCGATGGTGAAATCGTCGCGTTCCATGCGATCGCGCACGATAAGCGGTTCGTTGCGCTTGCCCTGAGCGACGTAGTCCAGCACGTTGAGCTTTTCCTGGTTGCCGACAATAAGGTCGACGCCGGGAATCTCCGCCAACGTCTTGTAGCCCATGTGCGAATAGCAGCCGATGACCGCCGTGAATGCGTCCGGGTTCCGGCGGACAAAGCGGCGCACCAATTGGCGCGACTTCGCATCGGCCTCGCGGGTGACCGTACACGTGTTGATGATGCCCAGATCCGCCGGTTCGTCAAAAGGCACGAGTTCATAACCCGCCGCGCGCAAGGCGTTGTGCAGCAGGTTCGATTCCGACTGGTTTAACCGGCAGCCCAGCGTGTGCACGGCGGCGCGCTTACCGTGCAGCTGCGCTTGAACTGGCGCCGCGGTGATTTCGTTCGTATCGTACATGGACACCATGATTCCATAAAGCGGGGGCGCAAATCGAGAGTACGCAATGCGGAGGCAGCCTTCAGTTTAAGCGCGGCAAACAGCGACTCACCGGCCGAGAGGGCATCTTAGGTTTTCTTAGATGGTGAAAGGGCGCATCCCCTTCGACGGGATGCGCCCTTGCCAACAACCTTATGACGGGCTAGGTACTAGTTCGCCGAAACACCCAGCACCCGGTTAATAACGAACTGGATGTCTAAGGCGTCCACTCGTCCATCCTCGTTCACATCGGGTCTGGAGCTGGGATCTATTTTTACCCCAAGGACGGCGTTGATCACCAGTTGGATATCCCGGGCGTCCACCTTATTGTTGCCCGTCACATCGCCGGGGACCCTGGGTT
>PUMX01000003.1 GCA_003552485.1 Candidatus Hydrogenedentota bacterium | reverse complement strand
GACTCGCATTATGGCCGATCTGGCGTCGACCGCGGATGTTGACCAGGTGTCGGCCGAGGCGCGGCCGGAAGGCCTTTTCGCGGTGCGCGGCGGCCCGCTCACCGGCGCGGGTCAATGGACGCATCAATATCGCGACGCCGCGAACACACTGCTCTCGATGGATGAGCGGGTACGCCTGCCACTGGGTGTGCTTTGGTTTGGAGGCCCAGACCACAACAATATTCTGCCGCGCCATTCCGGCGGCCCCCGGCCTCAGATCGTCGTCGGCCGCCAAGTCTTCCTCGGCGTCGAAACCATTGCTGCGCGTTGCGTCTACACAGGACGCGAGCTGTGGGAGCGCGAATTTCCGGGCATTGGCCATTCCTCCACCAATCTCGCGCTGGAAGAACGCTGGGCTGAGGGCGAAGAGGTGTACATGAGTAACATACCGGGCGCGACCTATATAGGCAGTCCGTTTGTATCCCAGCCTGACAGCGTCTACTTGCGGTATGAGGAGAACATCCACCGGCTCGATCTCGCCACCGGCGAAACGCTTGCCGAGTTTCCGATACCCGGACGTTCTTTGGCCGAGCTATACGAGAACGAAGACGTGCCCGACTGGGGCACGCTACGGGTGGTTGGCGATTACCTCATAACAACAGCCGAGCCACACATGTTCGAGGATCAGGAGCTACCGGATCACCGTGGTTCCGCCCCCGACCATATACTCGGGTGGGAAGCCAGCTACAGCGGCACATCCAGCCGGCGCATTGCGGTGCTCGACCGTCACACCGGCGAGGTTCAATGGGAAACAGAGGCGCAAACGGGTTTTCGCCACAACGCGATTATCGCATCGAGCGACACCGTATATCTCGTTGATGGCCTTTCCGAAAACGCGCTTCAGCTTCTGGCGCGACGTGGCGAAGAGCCCGAAGAGACTTCCAGAATTCTGGCGCTGGACTTGTCCACCGGCGAAGAACAATGGACCACTGACAGCGAAGTGTTCGGCACATTCTTACTGTACAGCGAACCGCACGATGTGCTCGTCGAAGGCGGCAGCCATGATTTGCGGTGGCAACCCGATGATGAACCGGCGAATATCATGGCGCGCAGGGGAAGCGATGGCGAGATCCTTTGGGAACGCAGTGAACGCTTCCATCTACCGGGAGCCATCCGGGACGACATCCTGATCACGGGCAACCCAGACAGGTCGCCTGCGCTCAAGGACGGAGTCGCCGTGTCGCTGTTGACCGGCGAGCCGATCATGCGCGAACAGCCACACACCGGCGAAACCAGCGCCTGGACCTATAACCGGCGCAAGGGTTGCGGCACGTTAAACGCAGGTAAGAACCTGTTGTTGTTCCGCTCTGGCTATGCGGCCTACTTCGACCTCGAACACGATACGGGCACGGGCTTTTTCAGCGGGTTCCGGTCGGGTTGCACCGCCAATATGATTCCCGCGGACGGAGTGCTCAACGCGTTGGACTACACGCGCACATGCACGTGCAGTTACGCGCATCAGACCTCGTTAGCGCTCATTCATATGCCGGATGACGCAAGCATCGAACGGTGGACCCTTTACGGAGGATCACCGCCCGATCCGGAAGGCCATGGATTGAACTTTGGCGCGCCCGGCCGGCGCGTCGACAGCACAACAGACCGAATCTGGCACGATAGGGAAGGAACACACAATCGGCATCCTTCGTTCATAACCGGCAACGGCGACGGTCTAGAGTGGGTCGCCGCATCGTTGAAGGAGTTTTCGGACGAGGATACCGACATCGAGATCTACGACCTTCTCGAAACGAATTACACGGTACGGCTCCATTTCGCCGAACTCGATTCCGATACGCAACCCGGCGAACGTGTCTTTGACGTGCTGATCGACGGTGAGGAAGTCCTTAGCGGTCTGGATATCGCCGCAAAGGCGGGCGGGTCCCTGCGCGCGCTCGTCGAGGAATTCTCTATCGACACTGGGATGACGATGACTGTCACGTTGCGCAAATCGGAAGATGCAGAACGTCATCCGGTGATCAGCGGCATTGAGTTGATCGCCAACGACGTTGAGCTTGCCTCCACGGACTAAATGATCCGGGCGCAACAAGAATTGCATGAACGCGCCGTGTGTCGTCACATCAAGTTCAAGACGACGCACGGCGCGGCGTTATTCTGTCCACGAACAGGCGGCTCTTGTTGTGTTCCGAGCGCGTGAGCGTCACTGCGGAATGAGCATTGACAAAACCACAGCGCAAGAAGAATACTTGAATGGCAAAATCGGGGGACAACGGGCGCAGGCCGTATCTTGCGCCCTCGAGGAACCACCGAAAGCGAGCGCGGGCGCTCTTTTGCGCGCACAAACCAAGGGGGTAGATGATGAATAGGCGATGTGACGGCGAAAAATCGATTTCGAGTAAAGCCGCGGGCTGTCCATTGGGACGCCGCCAGTTCTTGACCCGGTTAGGCGCCGCGGGCTGCGCGGCCATGGCGCTGAACAGCGGGCTGTTCCGGCAAAGCGCGCGCGCGGTAATGGGCGCGCCAAAGCTGCCTGGCGATGGCGCGGAAAAGCCGCGGCTCATGGTGGGATTCGCCCGGCCGGATATCGAGCGGTTTTACATGGCGCCGGGTGCGGGCTACCCACTCGCGGAGAATCAGCAACTCTACACCGACATCATCGAGGACGCCGCCGCCGATCTTGATGTGACGCTTGATATCGAACACGCGCCGCTGAAGGATAACGACGCGGTAGATGCTTTTTTGCAGGAAAAGGGCGACGCCGACGGCGCGTTGATCGTTCATATGGCTACGCGTCAGAACCCCGAGATCAGTCACTTTCTCGATACGCGGCCCGAAGGCATGCCGGTCGTGGTTTATTCGCCTCAAGGCACCCGGGGTTGGATGATCGATGGCGGCCCCAACTGCTTTGTCGGCGCTACGGACCAGGTGGACTGGCTCGCGACGGCCACCCGGATGCTGAAAGCCCATTGGCAAATGGCGCATACACGTTTCGCCGACTTCCATGGAGACGAAGAGCGCGAAGAACGGTTGGAGCCGTTGGGCACGGTGGTTCATCGTATGCCCATGGATTGGCTCATGGACGCCATGCGGGCCGCGGAAGATTCTGAAGAAGCGCAAGAAATCGCCGCGCGGTTCATGGAAGATGCGGTCGAGATTGTGGAGCCCACCGAGAACGACATCCTTAAGGCGGCGCGGAACTATGTAGGCCTGCGGCGCCTCATGGAGGAAACGGATTCCCACGCTGTGACAACGGATTGCCTGGGCCTTGTGCGCGAAGGCGATGGCTCGTACGTGCAATGCCTGGCCTATTGTCAATTGCTTGACGAAGGCGCGCCCGGCGTGTGCGAGCGGGATATTCATCCCGGGCTCACGTTGCTGCTGAGCGGTTACCTGCTGGACCGGCCCGGATTCATGGCGAACCCGTCTATCCACACGGCCACCAACGAGTAC
The DNA here is from genome assembly GCA_003552485.1 of Candidatus Hydrogenedentota bacterium. GTDB lineage: Bacteria > Hydrogenedentota > Hydrogenedentia > Hydrogenedentales > SLHB01 > PUMX01. Next base: position 6,628 of record PUMX01000003.1, on the reverse strand, counting down.
GCGGGCTTCCATTGCCAGGTCCCGACGCGCATGGACGGTTTCACCGAACCGCCCCACCCCTACAAGATACGGCCGCACCATGAGACGCAACAGGGCGTCACGCTGCAAATCGACTTCAAGGAGGATCAGCCGGCCACCTTGTGGCGCTTCATCGGAGACGACACGCTTAGGCTAGGCTCGGGGACCATCATCCGCAGTATGCGGCCGGATCACCACGAGGACGGTATTGGCGGATGCCAAAACGGCTACACCATGGCCGTGGACGGCGTCGACGATGTACGCGTCATGGCCCAGTACTCGCATCCGGTGCTGACCTACGGCCGGCACGTTGAGACCGTCGCCGCTTGGTGCGAGCTTGCGGGAATCGATGTCGTGCGGGGCTGGACCTGAAATTAGACAGCGCGAGAGCGCCTGCGCCCTATGCCACAGTTGAACATAGGGCGCAGGCGCCATTTCCTCATAGCCTTTGAGCGTATGCTTGGCGAGATAGGCGGGCTCTGTATCGCCCGTTCAAAGTCAGCGAGCAGCAGGGATCGATTCGAAGAGTAGGCGTTGCAGCCACACGCTATCGGCAATGGGCTGAGCCACGCCGAATACGGTTCTCTCATTCGTCCGTTTCGGCGGTCAGCACATCATAAAGGGCCAGCGCCAGATTGCGGCCGGATTCAAGCAGCCGCTCGCGCGTCCACCCGCCCGGTTCGTAGACGTACGGATAACTCACCTGCAGGCCTTCTTCACTCTTCGCCCACAGCGACAGTTTGCCCGGCGGACCGCTGGCCACATTAACCTTAAAGTCTCCCGGCGGACCGCAGCGAAGCACATCCGGCTCGCGCTCCAGCAGCGCCTCGGCATAGGCGTTGACCCGCGCCTCGTCGCTCGGCGATCGCCAGTTGGCCGGCTCCTGCGGGCCGTGCATATCCCAGAGGTAATCCGCGTGACCGCCCGTGTCTTGCTCCATGGCGGCGGTGATCGTATCAATCGTCGTGAACTGTCCCGTGGTTGGCCAGACCCGGTTATGGTCTTGTTCTCCGGCGGCGTATAACTCAGGATTGCCCCGCTTGCGCATGTTCGTGCCGGCGTTCGGGTCCGGCGCCGCTTCAAGATCGATGCGGTGCACGGCCTGATAGCGTCCCTCCGGATTGACGTCGGGATACACATAGAAGATCACGTTTTCCCGCAGAAATACGGCTTCCGGCTCGCTTCCAGCCACAAAATTGACCAGTCCCTCCAGCACCCAGTTTCCAGTAAACTCCGTGGCGTGGCTACCCGAAGCCAGCACCATCTTGACTTTCGGTCCATCCGTGTCCGGATCGGTGATCTGGTAGCCATAGATCGGCTGGGCCGGGATTTCAGGATCGTTGGGCCAGTCCGCGTCTTGCGGCCAGCCAGGCGTGTAACCCAACACCAGTCCCTCGGTTGCGCTTGGGCTCGGCGAGACCCACGGGAGCTCAGCGACAAGCTCAGTGTGCCGCGCAACCATCTCCGGCGTATAGGCCGGCACGGGCTCATCCAATCCGCGCCACGCCTCGATAATGTAGTAGTCGTACACTTCCTCGTAGGGATAATCGAAGTAACTCTCGTCGACCGCTTCGTCCGCGGCAAGAGCCAACATGGAAGCGCAGACAAACCCGCTCGCTAACACGCCACAGATAAAGGCTCTGGTAATTGGCCGCGCTTGCATAGGTTGGGACATCTTTCTTCTCCTTGCCTGAGTGTGCGTGACATTGCCGTGAAGGAGGCGGCGCGTTCCATTGTGTTGCGTCTGCGCCAGGGTTCGCGCGGCCCGACAGAAAGACCGGGTTGCGCGATTCCGCATGAGGGATTCTGTCACGCTCATATAGACGAATCAAGCCGATGCAGGCCAATGAATATAAGCGGCGTTGATCGCGGCGCCGTTCAATGGAAATCACGGCTTTGCGTATGGGCGGGCGGCGCGTCAACGTGGGGACGCCACAGGCTCTCGGCAATGAGATGAATCACGCCGGATTGGGACTGGAGTTTTCCGGTTACGCCAAGAAATGACGCGGTCTTCGCTAGAGTCTCGTACTTGCGGAAGATGTTCTCCCACACCACGATGTTGACGAACCCTGTCTCGTCTTCCAGCGTCATGAAGAGCACGCCCTTGGCCGTGCCGGGCCGTTGCCGGCAGATGACGAGGCCTGCATAGCGCACGCGGCGTCCAGCGGGATAGGCGCGGATGCTGGCGGCGTCGGCCATGCGTTGGCGCGCCAACGCTTCCCGCAAGGGTTGCAAGGGGTGGCCCCGCGGACTATGCCCGGTGTATTCGTAGTCCCACTGATAAGTCTCGAACGGCGCCAGCGCGGCGAAGGCGGCGTCCGGCTCGGTTTCGTCGAGTTCGAGCCGCGCTTCGCCGCTGTTATCCAGCCCCAGCGACGTCCACAGCGCGTCCCGCCGCTCCTTGCTGAAGCCTTCGAGAGCGCCGCATTCCGCGAGCCTCGCCAGCGCGCTTTTGTCGAGCGCCGTTCGGCAGGCAAAATCGTCTATTGAGTGGAACGGCTCCTCCGCGCGCGCAGCGATGATGCGGCGAGCGGTGTTTTCGCCTAATCCTTTCACGTACATGAGTCCCATGCGCACGACGAATTCTGGTTGGCGTGGGAGTGACATCCCCCTAAATCCCCCTTCAAAGGGGGACTTGGTGCGGGCGGGGCCTTCAAAGGGGGACTTGGTGTGAGGATCCCATTCAAAGGAGGATTTAACGGCTAATCCTTCGGTATGCGAGGGCTCCAGCGCGCATTCCCACATACTGTAGCGCACGTCGACAGGCTGTACGGCGACGCCGTGGCGTTTGGCGTCCTCGACAAGCGTGGCGGGACTGTAAAAGCCCATGGGTTGAGCGTTGAGCATGGCGCAGAGGTATGCGGCGGGATAATGCTTTTTGAGCCACGCCGTGGCGTAGGCGATGAGAGCGAAACTCGCGGCGTGGCTCTCGGGAAAGCCGTACTCGCCAAAACCCCGGATCTGTTCGAACACCTGTTCACCGAATTCCTTCGAGATACCCTTCTTCGCCATGCGCGAGATAAGCCGCTCGCGATGGCGTTCGATACGGCCCGACTTGCGCCAAGCGGCCATGTCGCGCCGCAACTGATCAGCCTCTCCCGGCGTGTAGTCGGCCGCGGCGACGGCAAGCTGCATGACTTGCTCTTGAAATAACGGAATGCCCAGGGTCTTCTTCAAGATAGGCTCGAGCGATGGATGCGGATAGGTCACGCGCTCCTCGCCTTCGCGCCGCCGCAGGTAAGGATGCACCATGCCCCCGGTGATGGGGCCGGGCCGCACGAGGCTAACCTCGATGACGAGGTCGTAGTAGTTGCGCGGCTTCAAACGCGGCAGCATAGCCATCTGCGCGCGGCTTTCAATTTGGAATACGCCCACGGTGTCGCCTTGGCGAATCATCTCGAACGTGGGCTCGTCCTGGGCGGGAATGCTCGCCAACGTGTGCGCGGCGCCATAATGCTGCTCGACGAGATCGAAGCATCGATGCGCGACGTTGAGCGCGCCGAGCCCCAGCAGATCGACTTTGAACAGACCCAAATCTTCGAGGTCTTCTTTGTCCCATTGAATGACGGTGCGCCCCTCCATCGCCGCATTTTCGATGGGAACCAGCGTATCCACGGGCTCTTGGCCCAACAAGAACCCACCGGGATGAATGGACAGATGCCGGGGAAAATCCTGAATTTCGGCGGTCAGGCGCGCCAGATGCGCAATCATTTGGCTCTGACCATCGAGGCCCGCCTGACGGAAACTCTCGGCGGGCGGCGGATCGTAATGGGACAACATGCGCGCTACACGCTCGAGGGCGGTCTCGGGCAGGCCCAGGGCTTTGCCCACGTCGCGCACCGCCGAACGCGGCCGGTAACGGATGAAGTTGGCTACCATGGCGGCGCGGTCACGGCCGTACTTCGCGTACATATGCTGGATGACTTCTTCGCGGCGGTTGTGCTCGATGTCGAGATCGATGTCCGGCGGTTCGGCGCGCTCCTTTGACAGAAAGCGCTCGAACAGCAGGCCCATTCGAACCGGATCGATCGCAGTGATGCCGAGGCAATAGCACACCGCCGAATTCGCCGCTGAGCCGCGGCCTTGGCATAGGATGCCGTGTTCGCGGCAGAACCGCACGATCTCGCGCATGGTGAGGAAGTACCCCTCGTATTGCAGATCGTGGATGAGGGCGAGTTCCTTTTCCAGTTGCGCGCGCGCCTTTGGCGGCGCCCCTTCGGGATAGCGCTCCCGCGCCCCTTCAAAGGTCAACGCGCGCAAGGTCTCCGGCGGCGACGCGCTGCCCGGCAAATGCTCGACGGGGTAGCGGTACGAAAGCTGGTCCAGCGAGAAGCGGCAGCGCGCGGCGATCTCGATAGTGCGCGCCACGGATTCGGGGTCGTCGGCATACAGAAAACTGAATCCGGACGGCGCGCGCAACGCGTGTTCGGCGTTGGGACGAATCCGTCGGCCCGCCGTGGACAAGGTCACGCCGTGGCGGATACAAGTTAGCACGTCTTGTAAATCCCGCCGACATGGACTGTGGTAAAGCGTCTCCATGCCTACAACCGTGGGAATATCGTACCGCCCGGCCCGGTCGCGAATACGCCGTTCACGCTTGGCCTCGCCTGCTTCGCGATGCCGGGTCAGCAATGCGTAGAGCCGATCGCCAAAACTCTCGCCCAACATCCGCGCCACGTCATCGGGTTCTGTTTCATTCGACAAGAGGCTCGGTCCGCCGCCCCATAAAGCGATCAATCCTTTCGCCGCATCGCATACCTCCTCCCACGTCACGCGGCTCACGCCCTTGGGCGAACGGAGCCGGCCTTTCGTGAGCAGGCGGCACAGATTCCCGTATCCCTCGCGGTCCATGGCGAGCAACACGATGACCGTCTCGTCGCACAAGGTAATCTCCGCGCCAGTAATGAGCTGCACGCCGAGTTCCTGCGCCCGCTTGTAGGCGCGCACGATTCCGTAAACGCCGTCGCGATCCGTCAACGCGAGGGCGCGAATACCAAGACGGTAGGCTTCATCCACCAACTCTTCGGGATGACTCGCCCCTTCGAGGAAAGAGTAGTTGCTTTTGCACCAAAGCGGCGCGTATCCGTTGGCCGCCGCCGCCAACCCACCGATCACTCCACTTCTCCGTGCAGATACCAGCGCCGCCGCTTCTCGTCGTGGTACACCCAGAGCCACCGGCCACTGCGCGTGCGCAGGTAGTAATAGGAACGAACCACCTCGCGCATCCACCAGCCGCCGGACACGATGTGCGGACCGATGACTTCCTCGACGGGTCCATCGGCGGAGCCCGCGACAAGCCAGCCGTCGGGTTCATGTCGCGGACGAGGCGGCAGTTCGATGGGCGGAGTATACAGGCGGCGCACCAGCACGCGCCGCTCGACGCTCATGGGCTCGGGCGCGTTCAACGCGTGTACGGTCTCCCAGGCGAACCCGGCTTCCGGCAGATGCCCCTCCCCCAAGCGCGCACGGACCACAGCGCCATCGCCGAACTCAGCCCGGATCCGGGCCAAAGCTTTATGGACGGCGTCAAAGTCGCGGCGGGGCGTATGCTGGATGAGATCCAGCTGGCGCTCCGCCGTAGCTTGACCTTCAGCGCGCAGACTCAACTCGACGACGCCAGACGGCAGCGCGAGGCTTTCCACACGCAGCCGGAGCAGCAAGGTAAGTTGTTTCGCGTCATTTGTGGGCGAGGCCGGGGCTATGCGCTCCTCCCGGAGATCGCTATCGTCGAGCCGCATTCGCAGGTACAGAAGCTCCAGTACTTCATGCCTTTGGGCAAGCGTATCCAAAAGTTTGCGCAACATGGGACCAAGAACGGCCAGAAGCCGCTCGTGATTGGTTTCCGGATAATCGAGATCCGTGCTCAATTCCGCCGGCTCCGGGATAGCGAGAGGCTGCAAAGGGTTCCACGCGCCGCCATGAGCCATGCGGTGCAGGGCGTGCGCTTCCGCGCCGAGACGCTTGCGCACGCCGGCGGCGGGCAGGTCGATGAATTCGCCGAGCGTGCGCACGCGAAGCTTGTAAAGCAATTGATGCAGCGACGGATCCAAGTCCAACCGATCCATGGACACGCGCCGAACGGCGCGGCGCTCGTGCGCGGCGTCGCGGAACACCGTCACGCCCCGGCCCGCCTTCGCCGCGGCGTAGACTCCGAAGCGCGAAAAGCCCACGGCTACCGCCGCCTCGTATCCCTCGCTGTGTAAAGCCTTGTACAGAGACGTGGCCCAGTCAGACAGTGACGGATACAGCCGCTCCAGTCCGCTGGCGTTCAGCCAGAACACGCCACATTCCCCAGAGGCCGGCTCAACGTGGGGAGTAAAACGCCAGAGCCGCTGGGTCAAGCGGTCCACTTCTTCTTGAACACGCCCCGGCGGCGTCTCCCCCGCTCGCAGATCGCCCGCAAGGGACAACGCGGCGGCGTAGCGCATACCCGGCAGCACACGCCGGTTGCGCGCCGCTTCGTTGACCCATTGCAGCACGCCCGACGGCTTGTCGCGGTCCACCACGGCGGCGGGACCGTTACGCCAGTCCGGGCAGTCCCGCAGCAGGATTTGCAGAGGCAGCGCAGGCAGATTAATGCAGGCCATCCGGTCCACAGCACACCTCGACG
>PUMX01000109.1 GCA_003552485.1 Candidatus Hydrogenedentota bacterium | reverse complement strand
TGGTCCGTGGTTCCGCCGATGGCCCCTACGCCGTCGCCCGCGCCGCTTCCGCGAAGTTGGCCAGGCTGCGGCGAATCGAATCGATGGGATCCTGGGGGTTGTAGTAGATCTCGAGGGAGAGTGGTCCCGTGAAGTTCACTTCCCGCAGCGCCCGGCAGAATTCCTCGAGGTCGAGCGCGCCCTCGCCGATGATGGTTTCCGGCAGTTCTTCCTGACGCGTAATGGAGTCGTGTTCGCGCAGGTGGATGCCGTGGAGCCTCGTACCCATGCGCCGGACGGCGTCGACGGGGTTTTCGCCGGACCGCATCAGATGACCGGTGTCCAGGCAGTAGCCGATGCGCCAGTCCCAGGGCGCTACCGCGACGATGGCGTCTTCGACGCGATCATACTGACTGCCGGGACCGTAGTTGTGAATGGCCACGCGCATCTCGGGATGCTCGCGCACGAGCCGGTCGAGCACGGGAAGAGCGTCCTCGTCCGGTTGCCCGACGAGCACCGTCGCGCCGATGCGCTGCGCAAAGTCAACGACCGCGCGGTGTTGATCTTCATCGCCGCCGACAATATCGCCGAGGAAATACGCGGCGATCTCCATCTCATGGGGTTCAAGTTTGGCCTGTACCTCGGCAATGCGGTCTTCGTCTTCCGTCATCTCGTAATGCCACGACGGAACCTCAATCCAATGCAGACCGAAATTCGCCGCAAGCTCTATCATTTCGGCGAAATCCTGTGTGTATTCCCCGAGAATGTGGGTTTGGATGCACATCTTGAAGCCACCATACTCCTCGATGGAAGCCGCTTGACCCGCCATTACGGACGCTGGCCGGGCCAGCACCGCCGTCCCCGCTACGGCCGCGGCGCCCGTGAGCATAAAGCCTCGCCGTGATACGTTCGCCATGATCGAATCCTCCTATCCGTCGCGTTGCCTGTGCCCCTGCGTTCGCGCCAATCTGCGTTCAATCATCTCACATATCGCCGACGCCGTTCGAAAACTTCGCGCACGGCTGGGCAAAGCCGTGCGCGAAGTAGCGTTGCGTTGGTTCAGGCGGACACCTTCGGTATCGCGTCCTCGGCTTTTTTGAGGACTTCCTCATCCAACTCGTAATCTTGAAGCTTACCGCTCAGATAGGCCTCGTACGCGGTCATGTCGAAATGCCCATGACCGCTGAGGTTGAAGAGTATAGTCTTCGCCTCGCCGGACTCCTTGCACTTGAGGGCTTCGTCCACCGCGGCGCATATGGCGTGGCCGGTCTCGGGCGCGGGCACGATGGTTTCGTGGCGCGCGAAGTCGACCGAGGCCGCGAACACGGGATTCTGTGGATACGCCACGGCGCGCATCTCGTTGTTGCGCACGAGGTAGGCTACTTGCTGGGCTACGCCGTGATATCGCAACCCGCCGGCGTGGATGCCAGGCGGCAGGAAGTTGTGGCCGAGCGTGAATTGGAGTAGCAGCGGAGTGGTCTTGGCGGTGTCGCCGTAGTCGTAGGCGTATAGTCCGCGCGTCAGGGTTGGGCAGGACGTGGGTTCGACGGCGATGAAGTCAACCGTTGCGCCGCGCTTCTTGGCGTCGCCGTAGAATGGGAAAGCCAGTCCAGCGAAGTTCGATCCGCCGCCGCAACAGCCGATGACTGTGTCCGGATACTCGCCTATGGACTCCATCTGCGCGAGGGCCTCGAGGCCGATAATGCTCTGGTGCAGCATTACGTGATTCAACACGCTGCCCAAGCTGTATTTGGTTGTCCCGCCGCTTTTCACGGCTACCTCGACGGCTTCGGAGATGGCCATGCCGAGGCTGCCCGTGGTTTCTGGGTTGTCAGCGAGGAAGGCGCGTCCGCTTTCGGTGGTGTCGCTTGGACTGGCGAGCACGTTGGCCCCGTATGTTTGTATAAGGGTGCGCCGGTAAGGTTTTTGCTGATAACTGACGCGCACCATGTAGACCGTGCAGTGCATGCCGAACATCTGACAACCGATGGACAACGCGGTTCCCCATTGGCCCGCGCCGGTTTCGGTGGTGAGTTCGTGGATGCCGAACTGCTTATTGAAGTACGCCTGCGCAATGCCGGTGTTGATCTTGTGGCTGCCGCCGGGGCACACGCTTTCGTTTTTGTAGTAGATCTTCGCTGGCGTGCCAAGGGCTTGCTCGAGACGGTATGCGCGGCGCAGCGGCGTGGGCCGGTACAGCCGGTAGGCGTCCATGATCTCGCCGGGTATGCTGATCTGGGGCTCGGTGCTCATCTCTTGCTCGATAAGCGGCATTGGGAATATGGGGCTGAGATCGTCCGCCGTCAGGGGTTGCTGCGTGGCGGGGTGCAGCGGCGGCTCCATGGGCCCAGGCAGGTCGGGTGTAATGTTGTACCAATAATCAGGCATCTTCTTGGGATCCAGGTGAATTGCATAGTCACGCATAGCGAGATTCCTTGTTTCCGATTCCAAACTGTCTGCAACTATAGATTTCCATCCCCGCCGCCCCTTGCAGGCAACACAAGACGAGGCATCTATCGGGTGTGATACGGGATCCCCGGCCGCTGCTTCCGGGGGCACGCCGTCAAAGCATACATTATCCGAGGTGGACATGCCCAATACAAACGTGTTTCGCGCACAGCCGCCGGAAGTGTAGTATAGTGGCGTGGCCGGTAATGTAAAGGCGGCTGAAGTCCGCAGGACACTGTTGGAGGCATGAGACATGAAACGAGCACAGAATTCTTGGCTCGCCCTTCTTGTGGCGGGGTTGATGACTGGAAGCCTGATGCTGGGATGCGGTCCGGAGGAAGCGCCGGAAGAACCCGTGGAGGAGGCGCCGGAAGAGATGGAGGTCGAGCCGGTGGAGCCCTTCGAGGAGACGGAGTTTGATCCACCCGAAGAAGTCACGGAGCCCCTTGTCGAGATTGAAGAAGAGGTAGAGGATCTTGTCGAGGAACACGCGCCGGAACCCGATGCGGAAGATCATCTGGAGGACGCGACCGAAAACCTTCGGAACGCGGCGGGAAACCTTCAGGACGCGCTGGAGCGGGCCACAGAAGACGCCGCGGAAGATCTCGAGGAGCGCGCTGTTGAGCTGGATGAAGAATTGCAGGCGGAGATTGAACGCATCCGAGAACGCTCCGCTGAAGAAGCCCGGCGCATTGCCGAGGATTTGGAGCGGGAAACCGACGAGATCGTGGAAGACCTCAAGTGATGGGGCGGCGATTGGGGCCGGCGATCTCACTTCCGGTGACGGGAAGTGATGGCGAACGGCGCGCGGATCAGCATAATCGACGGTAAGCCGCGCCTCCCGCGGCGCGGCGGCGGAAAGCGCGAGGACTGGCCGTGACTGTCTTCGTCGCATTTGCCGCGTCCATGGTGGCGGGGACCTGGATCATGCGGGCGTTACGCGCAGGCGGCGGTGTGGAGGGTTACGCGTACCGCGCGCTAGCGGGATTGGCCGCCTGTTCGCTGTTTCTGTTGGTGGCGAGTCCATTCGTTGGCCTCGACGGCAGTCTTGATGTGCTGCTCGTGGCGGCCGTCGCCGGGGTAGGCTACGAGGTGTTCGTCGCTTCCCGCGGCAGCCGCGAACGGGAACTCAATCCGCCATCCACCGGGCTGTCGCGATCGCGTTTCGACACGTTTTGCGCAGTCATCGTGTGCATGGGGTTTGTGCTCACGTTCGCACAGGCTCTCGCACCGGTAACCGATGCCGAGAGTCTCCGGCATCACCTTGCCCCCGCCGTTCAAGACGGACAAGCCAACCGCGTTCTCGCTCACGCCGATTCCGGCGGCGGTCCGTTGGCGCCGGCGCTTCATCCTTTCTTTGCTTTGGCCCTTGCTCATGACGAAGAGTTCAGCGCCGGTCTGCTAAGCTGGATCTATGGCCTGACGGCCTGCGCGTTGGTTTTTGGACTCGGCCGGCGATATGGCGGCCCGGCCTGCGGATGGCTGGCCGCAGCCATGCTCGCCAGCGCGCCGGCATTCCTCACGCAAACGGGCGGACCCCGGGCCGAATTGGCCTTCGCGGCCTATGTGCTCGCAAGCTTGAGCTGCCTGCTTACATGGCGCAACCAGCGGACGGCCCGTTGGCTGGTCCTGTCCGCGGCGTTCGCGGGCGTGGGTTGCGCTGTCAGCCCGTTGGGCTATGTTCTTCTCGCCGTGATCACGGCCGCCGTGCTGTTAACGCCTCATACGCGACGCACCCGCGCGGCAGTGATCTATGCCGGCGCGGCGCTGTGCGCGGCGTGCCCCTGGTTGCTGTACGGCTATCTGGCCAGCGGGGGCGGCGGCATCGTTGCCCATTTCCACGATCAGTTGATGTTGCTCGCGTTAGAAGAAGCGGCAGAATCGCCTTTTCATCCCGTTCGGGCCTTTGTCATGTTTCCCTGGGACGTAATCATGCGGCCGCACCTGTATGGGGGCTGGGCTCATTCACCGGGGCCGCTGTTGCTTCTCTTCGGCGTTCCCGGGCTGATCGCCGGCCCGAAAGAAGGGCGTTTGCTTGGAGCGTTCTGCGTCGCGGGCGGGGCCGCCTTGTTTTTTGTTGCGCCTTCCGCGCAACACTTCCTTCCACTATTTCTGCCGATGATCGTTGTGGCGGCGTGGGCGTTCGAGAGCTGGAAACCTTTGCGCGGCCTGATGATCACGGTGGCGGCCGGGGCGATGTTGGCGGGCCTCGCGTATCAGACGATTGAAGCGCGGCGCGCATTGCCCGCCGTGCTCGGCCAGACCCCGCGCACCGACTATCTTGCCGAGCACATCCCCCGTTACGCCGTCTACGAATGGTTGAACCAGAATATTCCGGAAGGCCGCGCCGCACTCACATTCGATCCCAGCGCGTATTATCTGGAATTCGACGCGCGAACGCCGGATGCCGAGTTGGAAGCGCTCTATGGGTCAGCATTTGCGCGGCAATTGCGTTGGCTTGAGGACAACGGGATACGTTACCTGGTGTGGCCGGAAACCTTTCTTGCGGAAAACCGATCAATGCGCGCCGAACGCTGGTACGCCATGGTCCGCCGCTGGCCACAGGAGGAACCTTTCCGATTGGTCAAAGAGTTCGTTATACCGCGGCCCGGCCGCGAAACGCCGGAACATGTGCGTATTTACGAAATCCACTACAATAGCGGCGGCAATGCGTAAAGCGGCGGTGGAAACGCGCGCCCTCTAAGCCGCCAAAAGCGTGAAGCCTCTTCTATAGCGACGCTGCGGCCGGCCTTCCCGTTACTGCGCATTCGCGTTGATTCGTAGTTCCCCCACCCGTGCGGGCGCTGTTCCCATTCTGTTCCTTTTCTTTGCGCTGCCTTCCCAACAAACACAGAAAACTCACCGAAAAAGCGCAGAGTTTGCGCAGTTCTTCTCGAGCCATGGCGGCCTACCTTGCGGGCCATCGGGGCGCGGCGTGCGCGCCTTGTTGGACGGACGCCGCGGAGATGCTATTCGCGGCGGCCCAGGGAGCAAGGGAGGTCTTTCACCATGGCGAAACGCAACGATGCAACGCGATTCTGGCTGCGCATCCATCCGGCGCGGTACCGGCAACTGACGAACGAGGACGGCGCGTGGCATGAGGATCACGCGACAGCCGAAATGCGCCACGCGCAGGGCGAACGTGAGCGCGCGCTGCTGCGTTGGGTGAAGCGGCAGATGCGCGACTGGCTCACGCCGCGGCAGCGCAGGTGCATTCGGCTGTATTACTTCCGCGGCTGGACGCTGCGGCGCATTGCGGCGCACACGGGCTGGCCCGCGGCAACGGTGCACCGGTCGTTGAAGAGCGGGGTCGAGCGGTTGCGCCGCCGCGCGCGCAAGGAGGGCGTGACATGGGAGCGCGGGGGATGACATCCCCCTTCAGAGGAGGACTTTTTGTCGCGGGATGCTAGCTGACTGGCCCCTTTGAAGGTGACTATTTCCACGCTCCCTGTATCTGCGGCTACGTAGCGCAGGCATCTTGCCGGCATGGATTAGCCGCCGGGAGGACCACATTACGGAGCCTGTTTGGGCGCGGGTTGGAGGACGTTGGTGAAACGGATGAACATGCTCGTCAATGCGTCGATGCGCGCCTCGACTTCCGTATCGATCACGCGGTGGTCGTCGAACTGGCGTTCGTGGGCGTAGACGATAGGCGGCAGGATGACGCAGTGGTAATCGAGCATGAGGCTGTTGGCGAGGCTCATAACGGCCATGTAGCTCCAGCGGCCACCCGCCGCGCATAGGAAACCAGCGAGTTTTTCCCGCCATGCGCCGCCGGTGAGTTCGAGGAGGTTCTTGGCGGACGCGCTTACGCCGTAGTTGTAGATGGGTGTAGCGATGAGCACGCCGGAAGCATCTTCAACGAGCCGGCGGATCTCGTTGACGCCCGGCGCACTGTATGCGGCCTCGCCGTCGCATAGGGGTAAATTGTATTCGCGCAGGTCGAGCAGTACGGCCTCGGCGCCTTGGCAAGTCAAGGACGCCTGCGCGGCTTGTGCAAGCATGCGGCTGCGGCTGGCCGGGTTCAAGCTACAACTGATCACAAGTAACGCCATGGCTTTCTGATTAACTCCTCATGTGAGCAATATCGGGACTCTTGCTTAACAGCGTGTTCGAACAAGGGTATTGAATGCAAACCGCAAGAGGGCGCAATGAATTTCCAGCGGACCGGCAAAGGGGGCGGCTAAACAACCCGGGTTACCGCGAATCCTCCACCGCGCGGGACAGCCAAGCGCGGGGGCGGCGCAACGGATTTCGCAACGCGCTTGGTTCAAGCATTCACGGCGTCAAGACCCTGTGAAAAGGGGCTATTGCAGACCTCGGGCGAAACAAGGCGCGGCAATGCATATGAGGGTTGTTGCGAAAGAGTAACCCAAGGAGACGCCCCGCATGTTTGACTGGTTACGCCGCCGGAAACGGACCACGCCGGCGCACCCATCCCCGCCCGCCCGACCCCTGAGCCAACCAGAGGACCAACGGCGCGGCGGACTGAACGCCCCCGAGTTCGCGCCGCTGCCCAACGAGACGCCGTTCTTCATGCTGCCGGTATACCGCTTCCTGCGCGACGCCATCCCGGACATCTCGGACGCCGTGTGGACCTGGAAACGCCTGTGCCAGACAGGCTACGAAGTAACGCTCACCGATGCCTCGTCGCAACTGGCGAAGCATCGCGCGCGCGGCTTGATCGACAGCCTGGACGAACGGGTCAACAGCGGCGATCGCGGCATGGAGGGGCTGCTCGACATCTTCTATACGTCGTTGTTCACCTATGGCGCGGCGGCCCTCGAGATCGTGCTCACGCCAAGCCGTGAATCCATTCACGACGTCGTGCCCGTGGACGCGTGGACCGTCCGCTTCAAGCGCGAACACGGCGTGCTTCAGCCTTACCAGCTTCACCAGGGCGAGGCCATCCGTCTGCCGCGGGAACGATTCATTTACGTCGGCCTCGACCGCGACGGCACCAACCCGTATGGGCGGTCAATGCTGCGATCGATTCCTTTTGTAGTGAAGATCCAGCAGCGGCTCATTGAGGACATGGCTAAGGCGACGCACAACGCGGGGTGGTCGAAGCTGCACGTGCAGTACGAACCGGGCGAACAGCAGCGGGGCGAGTCGCCGGACGCTTATCAGCAGCGCATTGCGGGCAACTTCGACGCGTTGCAGCAGCAACTCAATGGCCTCGAAGCCGACCAGAACCTGGTGACCTACGACAACGTGCAAGTCAGCGTATTGCGCGGCGATCAGCGTTCGCAGATCTTCTACGAGAATCATAAAGCCATCGAGGAACAGGTCATCACAGGCATGCACCTGATGCCGATTCTGCTCGGGCGCAATTACGGCACGACAGAGACCTACGGCACTGCGCAGTTTGAGATCGTCAACCGGCACGTCGAGGCGGTGAATCGAAGCGTGCAGCGGATTCTGGACCGGTTGTACAACTTCGAGCTCGCGTTGATGTGGGGCCAGGCGCGGGCGCGGGTGCGCATGCGGAGCAACCGCACTGTGGACGTGCTGAAGGACGCGACGGCGCGCGGGCGCGAGATTGCGAACGCGGTGCGCCTGCGCGACGAGCAATTCCTCAGCCACGACGACGCGGCGGCGGAGTTAGGGCTAGGCCGGTAGCGCGTCTTCACGCTTTGTGGAATAACAGCGGCTTGCCGCCGCACCCCAAGAACCCCTTCGATCTGAGTTACGGGTTTAGTAGAGCCCGCCCCCAAGAGGAGTTTCACCCATGGATTTAGAGCCATTTGTTTTCCGGCGGCGCGCGCCCATGGAGGCCTCGCAGGCCACCGAACCTGACGCCGACGCAGCCAAGGCAGTGAACGGTTTCGCCTTGCGGCCGTTGACGCCGGACGAGTACGCCGTATTCTCGCTCGACCTTTGCCACGATCAGGTTGACCGGCATCACAGCCGTTTTCCCACGGAAGAGCTCGAGCGCATTAGCGCTTTGACGCCGGGCCGCCCGCTCATGGAGCGGCACGACCTGCGCGGATCGCTGCCGCGGGGCACGTTCTTCCGCTCACGCGTGACGGCGCACTCCGGCCGCTCGGTCGTGCGGCCAGACGTGTACGTATTGCGCACGCCGGAGAATGCGGGCTTCATTTTGAGCATAGAGGGCGGCGTATACCGGGAAACCTCCATCGGTTTCGCGTTCCGCACGCCCGAGTGTTCGGTGTGCGGAAAGGACCTGCGCACGTGCGACCATGTCCCCGGACGTAGCTACAGCGGCGAAGTCTGCCACTACATCATGCGCGACGTGCTCGAAGTAATCGAAGGCTCCGTGGTGGCGTCAGGCTCACAGGGCACGCATTTTGTGTCAGCGGCTTCGGGCGTGGATGACGGTTCGGGCCGCGCGCTTCCCTTGGACCAGGCGCTCACTGTGGCGCGGAACGCCTATCACCGGCCAATCGCACTCGAGACGCGCCGGACCTGGGCGCGGGAGTAAAGGCCGACTCGACGATCCGGTATTGCGGCAAGGCCTCGCACATCCGTGGCCGCAATCTTTTCCTGGTTACACCATCAATGAGGAGGAACTCCATGCGGGAAAGCATTTCGTGGATTGGCGCAGCGCTGGTGTTGGCGGGACTCATCGCCGAACCCTATCCCGCGCACTTCGAGGCGCTGCGCGTCGGCGGCGGTCACGAGGACGCAACCGGCGGCGCGGATTTTGATCATCAAGGGAACATGGCGCTGTCCGGCGACGCGTGGATCGGCGGCGACCTGACCGTTGACGGCGCGATGAACCTGCCGCCGCAACCCGTCGAGGCGGGCGAAGCCGGAGTGACGCGCGGGGTGGTTACGGCGTGGCGCGGTGGAAACGAGTACGAGCCCGGCGTGCTGAAACTACAGTCGGCGGAGGGTCCGACCTGGTATCTCTTTGTGACGGAGCACGGCACGGTGCGCGTCCACAACGAGTTGCCTACTTCTCCCAGCGACGGCGAGTTGGTGGGCACGCAGTACTGAGTCGAAGCCTGCTCCCGTTTCGGTGGGCAGAAGCTTCGAAGACGAGCGTCTTTGTGATCCGGTGAATGCAGCCTCGCGGCTTGTCCCGGCCCTCCGGGCCATGGTTGGTAAAGGAGCGTCAAATCATGAATCAATCGGCGGAGCATTGTCCGCTCGAGCGTATGTATGAGGCCGAGTTCCGTCATCTCACGCGCAACCTCAGTGAATTGAAGGCGCGGGTGCAGCGGCTTGAGTCGGCGTTGACGCGCGGACTATTTCTGCTCGTGGCGAACCTGGCGGGCGTCGTCACAATGCTCGTGCGGCAACTATTGTAAGGAAAGGATGAACATGCTTTGGCATCTGACACGGGAACCGGCCGACGAGCGGCCGACGGCGGCGGCCCATGGCCGGTTTGTGTTGCATCGTCACCACGACGCAGTGGGACCGCATCTTGACCTGCGGCTGGAACACGCCGATTGCTGCCTGGGCTGGCGCATCGACGGCGATTCGCTAACGGACGGCGCCGTAGCCACGGAGAAAGCGCCGCATCCTGCGGACTGGCTCGATGCGGACGGCGACGCCGTGCGCGAGGATGCAGGAACCTATGAATGGCTGGAACGCGGCGAAAGCGGAGCCCGGCTCCATTTGCATGGGCAGCAGAGCTGCTACGTGATCCGCGCGGACCGCGCAGAAGGCTTGCCGCCTCGAACAATTCACGACGCGACCCAGGCATTACGCGACGCGCAGCGCGAACC
>PUMX01000344.1 GCA_003552485.1 Candidatus Hydrogenedentota bacterium | reverse complement strand
GTTGCGTGAGGACTGGCGATGAAGTGCGGGAAATGACGTTGCGAAGCGTGCTCGAATCGGGCCATCACCGGCGCTGTTACACGGACCGGTCCACGCTAAACTACATGATTACCGGCGAACGTGGAAGCGAGTTCCTCGATTTCCATGACGACGAACACACGCGGCACAATTGGTTGCGCGGGCCGTGCATTACTGGCATGACCCCGGCGAACGGCCTGTTTTACGTGCCGCCGCATCAATGCTTCTGTTACCCCGCCGTGCGCATGGATGGTTTCTTCGCGCTTGCCGCGCAGCCTGGCCGGTCGGGCGGAGGGCAATCGGCCTCACGCTTGGAGCAGGGGCCGGCCTATGGGGAACCTTCGGAAGACGAGGCCGTTGATGCCGCCGCCTGGCCCATGTACCGGCGGGATGCCAAACGAAGCGGAGCAACCGGTTCGCAAATGTCCACGGACCTGGAACGGCTTTGGTCGACATCGCTCGGGGGCGATGTGACCCAGGCGATCGTGGCGAACGGCCGCGTGTTTGTGGCTCGGAAGGACGCCGGAACGCTTTATTGCCTCGATATCGACAGCGGCGACGTGTTGTGGCGCCATACCGTGGCGGGACGCATTGATTCGCCGCCCGTGGCGCATGAAGGCTTCGTTTACTTTGGGTCCCGTGATGGCCACGTGTACAGTCTGCGCGCCCATGACGGCGAAAAAGCCTGGCGTTTCCGCGCCGCGCCGGAGGAGCGGCAGATAGTCTCGTATGATCGATTGGAATCGGTGTGGCCCGTACATGGCAGCGTGCTGATTCTGGACGGATTGCTGTATTGCACGGCCGGCCGGTCCGGATTTATTGACGGCGGCGTCTATCTGTATGCGCTCGATCCAGCGACGGGCGAGCTTGTTCACGAGAACAAGCTCGAAGGCCCTTATCCCGACATTAGCGAGCCCAGCTACGCCTTTCACAAGGACGGCTACCGGGCGGATCTGCTGACGTCGGACGGCGAAATCATGTATATGGGCCGCACGGCGCTAAACCGCGAACTGGAGGAAGTCGACGTCGAACGTATCGCCCTCGTTGGCACGCAGCGCGGCGATAACCTCGAATACCGCAAGATGCCCGGCATGCGCCTGGTCGCCACGGGCGGATTTCTCAACGACACGTTTTGGAACCGCACCTGGTGGATGCATTCGCGTGTTTGGCCGGGCTTTCACTACGCGCAACAGGCTTCGAAGAGTGGTCAGATGCTGGTGTTCGACGACGAGCGCGTGTTTACCGTCAAACACTATACGACCCGCAATCGGCACAGCCCGATGTTCTTCCCGGGCGACGGTTATCTGCTGTTTGCCGATGATATAGACAACGAGCCGCTTTTCTACCGGGGCGAGGGCGAACCCGAGCCCATCGAATGGGAGCCTGAATTGCCGGAAGAGACGCGATGGTCCATTTACCAAGACGCCGCGGTCGACAAGGGACCGGGCTTCACGCGTGCGCAACCGCCGCGGTGGACGTCATGGGTTGATGTCCGGATTGAAGCCATGGCGCTGGCGGGTGACACGCTGTTTGTCGCCGGACCGCCGGATAAAGTCCCCATGGACGATCCGCTGGCCGCCTTGGAAGGCCGGATGGGGGGCGTGCTGAAGGTGGTGTCCGCCACGGACGGAGCGGCGCTCGCCGAGTACCCCTTGGGATCCCGGCCTGCGTTCGACGGTCTGATTGTGGCGCAGAACCGCTTGTTCATGACGACGCGGGATGGCGCGATCGTGTGTATGAAAGAAAGCGACGGCGCCGGCTCGGATTGATCGCGCGTTTTTCGGCGAGAGGCGCCGGGGCTTTGGCGGAAGGGATTGAAGGAACCTACACGGATGAGCACGCCATCGGAGGAACCGAAGATCGGGCTGGCGCTGGGCAGCGGTTCAGCTCGAGGATGGGCGCATGTCGGGGTGATTAAGGCCCTGCGCGAGCTCGGCGTCACGCCACACATAGTCGCTGGGAGTTCCGTTGGCGCGATCGTGGGCGCAATCTATTGCCTTGACGCGCTCGAAGGTTTTGAGCGCTGGCTGTTGAAGCTTACCCGGCGCGACGTCATCGCGTACATGGACATGCGCTTTTCGGCGGGCGGGCTGGTTCACGGTAGACGGCTCCTCAAGACCTTCCACGAGAATTTCGGCGATCCACAGTTTAGCGATCTGCGGCTCCCATTCGCTGTGGTGGCGACGGATATCGAGACGGGCCAAGAAGTTTGGCTTCAGGAAGGCTCCATTGCCGAGGCGGTGCGTGCGTCTATCTCGTTGCCGGGCGTGTTTGCGCCGACCCGTTATGACGGACGATGGCTGGTGGATGGCGGGCTGGTTAATCCCGTCCCTGTGTCGTTGGCGCGGGCCATGGGCGCGAACCGGATTATCGCGGTGAGTCTGAACGAAGGCCTGGTGGGACGGCCGTTCCGCCGGGCGGGCGGACTGCGCGAAGCATCAACGGATCCGAACTGGCTCGAGCGGCTGACCGCCAATGTGCGCATTAACGCCTCGTGGCTGAACCCGGCAGTTCGCCAGGAGCCGACGGATTCCGACTCTGACACACCCGGTCTCATGCAGGTGCTGGCGAGTTCGCTCAATATCATGCAGGACCGTATCACGCGAAGCCGCATGGCGGGCGATCCGCCGGATCTTGTTGTGGCCCCGCGTGTCGAGCAGATCGGGCTGTTGGAGTTTGACCGCGCCGCCGAAGCCATTGCCGAGGGGGAAGCGAGTATTCACCGGGTCGCGCAGGCGATCGAGGAATTGTATTGAGCGAAGGATGATCGAGAGGCCACAGGCGCCATTGGTGGAGAAGGAAGCTGATTGCTTCTCGCCAGAAACGCCGCACATTGTAACGGGGCCGTGTTAGCAGCAGGGACGGCCGTCGGCGGCACATTCCGCGCCGGTAGGGTCTCTTTAGAAACGTGGTGGGGATGGGAGGAAGCATGGATGAAACGTTACATCGTGGGTTTCGGGCTCTTTGTGCTTGGCGTGGCGGCGGGAGCAGGGGGGACATGGCTCGTGGTTGGCAACGCTTCCGCATTTCTGATGGACTGGTGGACGCAAACCGCCACTTTTGAAATGCTACAAGACGCCAACCACCTCAGCATGCTGCGAAGCGGACAAGAGGACGAGGCCGTCGAGGCCATGGAACACGCCATGGCGATCCAATTCCAGAACATCCTGGCCCAACCGCAGCCGCGGGAAGAGGATGAGGAAATCCTCGCCTTGCGCCAAGTCCTTGCGTACATGAGCCTGTATCCCGACCGTTTCGAAGATTCTCTCCAGGCGGCTGAGGCGGCGGGATTGTTCCCTATTACGAGGGAAGAGTTAGAGGAAGAAATGGGGTGGCGGTGCGAGAGCCATTTGCGCCGCTTGCTACGGGCGGAACTGGCGTTATCGCCTCGTCCTGAGGAGGAGCATCCGTGACGTTGGCTTCCGCCAAAGTTGCCTCATTGTGTGGCGCGTGAGTGGTCGTGAATGGTTCCTAGTCCCGAGGAGGAGACCAAGATGACACATCTTATCAACCGCAGGCGGTTACTGGGCGGTGGCGTGGGTGCGCTCGCGGCCGCCGCAGTAGGGCGTTTGGCGCATGTCGCGGAAGAGCCTGCCGCCGCCAACCCACCACCGGTGAATCAATCGCAGGAGACGGCCAACACGATGGAGCCGGCCTACGGCGATTACACGGTTGTGTTTGACCACTATGCGGAAATTCCGATGGAGAGCGGCTACATCTTGACCGATGCGCCTTCGTTGCTAAGACTTTCCAACGGCGAATTGTTGTGCGCTGTGCCCCTGATGATCAGGGGAACGCCAAAAGAGCCTGTCGGGCCGTTGTTGTTCTTCCGTAGTCATGACGACGGCCAGACCTGGACCAGGCAATCAGCCGAAAGCATCTTTTGCGCTGGCACGCTGTTTCAGCACGACGAGTCGCTGTACTTTATCGGCACGGGGCCTGTCCATCGCGAAGATTCGAATATGGGGATCATCCGCAGCGACGATGACGGCGAAACCTGGAGTGAGCCGGTGACGTTGTTCGAGGGACCGTTCTATAATCCCGCATGCAGTTATGTGATGCGCGATGGGCAATTCTATTGGTGTTGCGACACAGAGCGCGACACCACCTACGTCATCTCGGGCGATCTTAGCCGTGACCTGACGGACCCCGCGGCTTGGCGTATCTCGGATGGTTTGCCCATGCCTGAGGTCCCTCCATCGCTGACCCGGGGGCCGGGAAACGGCCGAATCTTAGAGGGGAATGTGGTAGATGTAAACGGACGCCTCCAGGTGAGTTGGCGCTACATGATCGACATGCGCGATACCGTGGGGATTGGGGCCATCTGCGACATGGAGGATGACGGCGATCGGCTCGACTATCGTTTCCGGATGTTGCATGCGCTGCCGGGCGCGCAGAATCAATTCCACATTGTTCACGACGAGGTATCAGGCCTCTACTGGATGAACGCCACGCTGCCGACCCGGTCGCAGGATCAAGATCCGGAATTCAACGAGTTCCTAGAGGAGAATCCCCACTACGGCGGCCCTCCCGGACGAGAACGTAGGATTCTGGCGCTGTTCTGTAGTTTTGACGCCCTGAACTGGCTGCCCGCGGGCTACATCGCCGTCTGGCCCGAGGTGAGGCAGGCCTCGAACTACTGTGGGCTGCTGATCGACGGCGACGACTTACTCGTAGCCGCCCGCACTTCGCGCGAGGGCCGCAATCAGCACGACAATGACCTGACAACCTTCCATCGCGTTCGGGATTTCCGCGACCGGGCGGCGTTCTTGCTGCCAGGGGATCTATGATACCGGAGCTCGGCAAGCCAATAGGATTGGGCGCTATCATGAACGCTAGAATGAGCCGCAGAACGCTTCTAAGTCTTGGCGCTGGGACTCTTGCCGCAGCCGGCGCCGGGACGCCCGCGCACACGGCGGAAGAATCCTTGTCCGGCGAAACGGTCTCCCCTCCGCCGGATGCCGCGTGCTGGGCAAAACCGCTTGCCCAGGACTACACGGTCGCTTTTCGAAGCCATGTCCCTGGCCGTGGGATCGATGGTGTCGGGATAGCCAAAATGCCTGACGGGATGCTGGTGGCCACGGTACCGGTAGTGTTGGACCAGGGGTGGACGTGTGTGATTGTGCAGAGCACGGATGGTGGGAGGAGTTGGGGTAAACCAGTGGCGGAGTTGCCTTGTCATACAGTAACCCCGTTCGTTCATGAGGAGAAGCTCTATCTGTTTGCTGATCCCTGGGGTGAAAGGCGCCGCTTCATCGACCTGACCCTGCTGCGCAGTGATGATGCTGGAAGGACGTGGTCGGATCCCGTAACGGTGGCGAAAGGTACGTTGTGGAATTGTCAGACTGGCATGACTATTCACAACAATACTCTCTATTGGGCCGTTGACGATCGAAGTCTCGGGCCGGCCGAGCGTGGTCACCGGGTGCTTGCCGGCGACCTATCAGGCGACCTGATGGACTCGAAGTCCTGGCGAATATCAAACTTCGTGCCGTTTCCCGGTCTTCCAGATTCGCTGCTGAATCCAAAGATGACCGGGAGTTACCCGTCCAACCGGATGCTTGAGCCGAATGTCCTACTTGTCGGCGGCAGACTGCGTGTCCTGTCAACAGTGAAACCGCCTTTGCAGGCCACCACGAACCTGGCGGCGGTCTTTGACGTAACGGATGACGGAGAGAACCTTGATCTGTCTTTTACGCAGTACCACCCGATGCCCGGCGCTCAGGTCAAATTCTGCGTGACTTGGGATGACGTTTCCCAGATGTTTTGGGCGACAGTCAATCTGGCCGTCGATGGTCAGGACCAGTTCGCGTTTCAAGACCCTGCCGAGCATCGCGACGACGAACCATACCCGGGAGGTATCGGCGGCAACGATCGGCGGTTTCTCATGCTTATGTACGGATTGGACGGTTTGAACTGGTTCCCGGCCGGGTGTGTGGCGCGCGCCGGCAGGCTGGGCCAGTCGTTCATGTACGCCAGCCAAGTGATTGATGGTGACGATTTGGCCATCATCGCCCGATCCAGTGTCGATGGCCATAATCGTCATGATGCCGACACGGCGACCTTTCATCGCGTTCGGAATTTCCGCAAACTGGCGATGAACTTGCGGCAGGATATGGACACGCGCTGATCGCTGGGCGCCGCTGATTCGGGAAGCTATTGTAACGCCGCGCCGAACACAGCGGTCTTGGCGCGGCGTCGATAACCATTGCTATCATAGCGCCTTGCCAACGTCATGCGGTTTCATTGGATTGCGGCGAAGCGGAGGCATGCGGCTCGTCTGATCTGCAAGGAGCGCAAGAATTCAGCAATACAACAACACAGAAGACGGACGCCGGTTTCGCTCCCGACGGCTGGTTCGTGAGGGGGCGCCTCTAGCGGCCTTGCTGCTCTTCGGCTGCGTCCTCGTCTTTCCCGGAGTATTCTTGCGCGGCGAGGTGGTCAGTCCTGCAGACGTTCTCTTCCATATGGGGCCTTGGAGTGAGTATGCGCCGGAGGACTGGGACGGGTCGCGTAATCTGCTCATGGTGGACGTCGTAACAGTTCTCCGGGCCCATTACACAGCCACCACCGCGGCGCTTGATGCGGGGGAATGGCCTCTGTGGAATCCTTTTCAGCTCACTGGCATACCGCTGCTACCCAATTACATCAGCGCTACGCTCTACCCGCCCCGGTTGCTTTTTGCTGTTTTCAACACGGACTTGGCTAAGACCATCTACTTGCTACTGCAACTCGTCTTCACTGGGGGCAGCGCTTATGTCTGCGCGCGTGGACTCAAACTGACGCCGCCCATGGCCAGGCTCGCCGCCGCCGCGTGGATGTTCGCCAGTTACAATCTGGTTTGGGCGCAATGGACCCAGACGGAAGTAACTGTCTGGCTCCCCATCGCGTTTCTTGGCGCTGAATGGATCGTACAGGGGCGGCTGTACCGGGGATTCTACACGTTACTCATTGGCGGCGTGCTGATGCTGCTGGCCGGGCATCCTCAAACGGCCTTCGTCTCTGGTTTGGGTCTCGCTGTGTATTTTGTTTTCCGATTGGCCCTGGAGCGGCATAACTGGAAGGTCTTGGCCGCCGCCGCGGGGGTGTTCGCGGCGGCTTGGGGAGGCGCATTACTCACGGCGATGGGGCAGGTCTTGCCGTTTCTCGAATACTTGGCCAACACGGGCACACTGCACGACCGGCCGGGCGCGCCAGATCTTGATTGGCTTGCGCCGGGCGCGGTCGCATCCTTATGGGTCCCGCGTTTCTTCGGCAATACCGTAGATGGTGACAATTACTGGGGGTGGAACAACTCGGCTTACAACGCGATGCTCTATTGCGGTATGTTGGTCTGGTGCGGGGCGGCGTTGCTTCTGGCGCATGGTAAACGCGCGGAATTGCGCACCCGGCAAGGCTATGCCCTTGCTGGCGCGGCGGTTGTGTCGTTCTTGCTGGCTTTTAGCGCTCCGCCTTTAGAGTGGGTTCATGGCCTGCCCGGTTTCGATACCATCCATATAGCCTACCACGGCGCCTTCGCGCTTTTTGCGGTCCCTTTGCTCGGTGTCATGGGCATTGCTGTCTGGCTGGAACAGCCACGCTCGTTGCGCCAGCTTTGGCCCGCCGCGATTGCGGCCTCCGTCGCGGCGGCGGTCGTGCTGACGGCCTGGGTGTTTTTTGAACAGCGCATCGGTATCGAGGGCTTGCGGGAATACACGCTGACACAGATAGGTTGGGCCGCGCTATTCTTGGGCTTGTCCGGGCTTGTGCTTGCTCTGCCGGCCGCCGTACCTTACTTGTGGCGGTCCAATGCCTGGCGGAACCGCATCTACGGCGTGGTCCCGCTTCTGGCTTTGGTTGTGTTAAGTGCGGATTTACTCGTCCACAACCGCAATTTCAACCCGACGCTGCCTGCTGAACAAGTCTTCCCGGACACAGCCTTGACGGACTACCTCTTGGAGAAACCGGGCTGCATCCGTGTGGGTACGGGCGAGGCGGGCATTCCGTCGGCCATCTTCCCGGCTTATGGCATTGAAGAATGGTTAGGCTATGACAGCCTATACCCCGAACGGATAGTCCGGTTTCAAGAAACGCTTGGGGAAGAGGTTTGGGGGAGTCCAGAGCCTGTGCGGGCGCTTACCCATGTGCTGCATAATCCCGCCCATCCGCCTCTGTTTCCTTTGGAGGAGCATCCGGAGCGGTTCACCCTTGAGACAACCCTGAGTGGCATTGAAGTTTACCGTAACAAGGCTGCGCTGCCGCGTGTGTTCCTAACCGGGCAGTACGAGGTTTATGAAGACGTGGACGCCCTGTTCGCGCGGATGCGCGAGCCAGACTTTGCGCCGGGCGAAACGGTATTGCTTGAAGAAAACCCGCCAGACGGTTTCACGCCAGAGCCCGCGGGGGCGTCGGGCCATGCCAAGGTCACTACGCGGACCAATAACACCGTGACGGTGTCAGCGGCTACGCCGGCGCCCGCAATGCTCGTACTGGCTGACGCCTACTACCCCGGCTGGAAGGCGGCGCTGAACGGAGAGCGGGTTCCCATCATCCCCGCCTATCATAATTTCCGGGCAGTGGCACTGCCGCAAGGCGAGCACGAGATCGTCTTCCGCTTTGCGCCCGCCAGTCATCGCTGGGGCATTGGTCTTTCCCTTGCCGGCATCGTAATCTGTCTTATGTTGCCATTCCTGCGCTCGACCTTGACGATGAAGAAGCGCACTGTGACGCGTTAGCCGAAGGTGGCCCGTCTGCTTCTCGCCTTCTATAGGCTGAGGGGTATTGGGTGATAGCGGGTATGACAGGTCTATCTTTTCGCGCGCGATCTCATTTACAATTCAGTAACGGATACAACCAACGGAGGGACCGCTCATGTACCGTATCATCGGGATTCTCGTCGCCGTGGTGGCCGTCGTGGTTATTGTGGGGGGCGCTGTCGGTTATCTGACGTTGACTGGAGCGCTCAGTGGCGTAAGCCCGGAACTCGAAATCGGCGACCCCATGCCTGACTTCGAAATGGAGGCGACGGACGGCGAAACCTACCAACTCTCGGATTATGAAGGCGAGATTGTGGTGCTCGACTTCTGTTCCCATCTGTGCCCTTGGTCCGCGGGCGTTGACGAACACATGTCCGCAGTTTATGAGGAGTATTCGGAAGAAGGTGTGGTCTTTCTCGGGATCGACAGCCATTACGACGTGGATCTGGATGAAATCCGCGAGTACGTCGAGGAAGTGGGTAAGCCGTATCCCGTGCTTAAGGACGAGGACCACGCCTACGCCGACCTCGTGGGCGCGAGCATCACACCGGAGATCTTCATTGTTGACGAAGAGGGCGAACTTGTTTACCAAGGCGCCTTCGACAACCGCATCCGTCCGGCCACCGAGGGAGGAACAAACTACGTGCGGGACGCCCTCGACGCGCTTCTCGCCGGAGAGCCGATCCCACGTGAGCGTGTCAGCGCATGGGGATGCACCATCAAGCGCGGCGGGTGAGCCGCGATTCGGGCGCTCACAAAGCCGGCATTCTGCTCTTCTGGATGGCGCGCCGGAAGCGCGGTGTTTTTCACTTGAATCCGCCTAGGTTTTTGTCTATATTTGGCCGGGTTTTCGCGTGTCAATTGCGAAGGCCTGATGACGTATTTTGCAAAGGCCTTGCGGCGCGCCGCGGCTGGCTTGGGAAGTAAGCGGGGCGGCCCTTCGTATGCGCCGTCAGACGATGCACGAAGCAATGGTGGTAACGCTCAGGCGGGTTGACGCCCACGGCGGCGTCTAACGTCCGGCGGCAGCTGGTCCCTCATGTTCGCCTGAAGAACGCTCCCCACGCTATTTCGCTATTGCCCGTCCCGAGGCTTTTGCGTATCGCAGGAGCATCTTATGCCATACCAATTCCTCACGGGCAACGAGGCTGTTGCCCAAGCCGCGCTCGACGGCGCCATCTCGCTTGGCACTGGGTATCCGGGCACGCCCTCGACCGAGATTCTTGAACGTTTTTCAGCGTTGGGCGGCCGCGCGCAGTGGGCGCCTAACGAGAAAGTCGCTCTCGAAGTCGGCCTCGGCGTTGCTTTCGGTAAAGCGCGCGCGCTAGTAACCATGAAGCATGTGGTGCTTAACGTCGCGGCGGATCCGTTGTTTACCGCGACGTATACGGGCGCGCCGGAAGCATTGGT
>PUMX01000123.1 GCA_003552485.1 Candidatus Hydrogenedentota bacterium | reverse complement strand
GCAGTCCGTTTATGTTGGGTCCCTCGCAGTCGTAGGTGTATCGCCACACGGGTGCGCCGCCATCTCCCGGTATCTCTTCAAATTGCTCGTTGACGCGCCGGTTGGGCGCGTAGTGACTGCCCACGCCGAACCCTTCTTGAAGCAGCCCACGGCCTGCCGCGAAGTTGCGGGTGCTGTCCGCTGGCCCGAGCACCGGCATGACGCCCAATGCGCCGCCGGTCGCTTCCATGCGCAGATACTGGCCTTCGTGGGTCAGGCGTTCCGCCGTGGCCGACCCGGCCAATAGAACGCCGCCCATGATGATGAGAATTGCCGCCGGCTTCATGAATCCAAGAGCTCCCTGAGTGTGCCGTTATATGAGCGTGAAATCCGCGCGAGCCCGCAGGGCGATTTCCTCCCTTCGGGGTAGGCGCAGCGTTATGAATCGATTGGCGCATGATACACAACATGCCCCGAACAAAGGAAGGTAGCGGTTGCCGGCAGCGCCTTGTTACACTGACGCCTATGCGAATGCTACTCCTCATAGGCGCCTTCCTGCTGCTCGCGCCGTCGGCTTGGGGGCAATTGGCGGTTTCCGCCTTGGATGACGACGGCGTAGAACGGATCTTTCTGGTGGATCCCGAAACCGGCGAAGCGGCGCCCCTCACGGAGGGGCCCGGAGACCGGACGCCGGTTTGGTCGCCTGATGGCGCCTTGCTCGCCTTTGAACGCCATGATAGTGAAGGTGTTCGGATTATGATTGCGCCGGTCGACGATGCAGGAGATGTCTACGCGCTCAATCATGAGGCCAGCGCGTGGAATACGGGACCGCGTTGGTCGCCGGAGGGGGCGCGGCTAGCTTATAACACAGGCCAACCATTAGCACAACGCATAGCAGTGTATGACCTGGAAAGCAGCGAGGAGTCGGTCTGGGGGAACGGCCGGGAAGGGATGTTGCGCCCCGTGTGGGCGGGCCAAGGCGAACTGCTTGCGCTTGCGCTTGTTGGCGATCCCGGCCGAACGCTTACCACGGCCATCGTTAGCGTAACCCCCGATGATTACGAACCCATTCCTATGCCTGGCGGAAGCGAGCGGTACTTTGAATGGGACATCGCTCCAAGACCCGATTCGCCGGACACTATAGCGTTTGAATCAAACGACGGCGGTTTTCGCGACATATTTACGCTGTCTGAAGCGGATGGCCTTGTTGATGTGAGCAATCACCGCCGCGCGGATTGGAATCCACAATGGTCGCCGGGTGGGGATTGGATTGCTTTTGAATCCTTCCGAGATGGACGGCGAGGCGTTTACCGCGTGCTCATTGAAACGTTACGTGTGCAGCCCGTTGCGGTTGCGGCTGATCACGGCTACTGGTCGCCTGTCTGGTCGCCTGACGGGGAACGCATCGCCTGTCTAGGCGATCCGGAAGGAGAAGCAGTCTTGTTTATTGTCGGCGCGGCCGGTGTGTCGAAAGAAGCATTGGCCCCGGAGTTAACTGTAACCGGAGGTCCGGCGTGGCGGCCGGAGGCGCGCTGATCATGCCGAATTCAGTCTGGAGGCGAGTGCTACGCGGCGCCGGCATGGGATTGTGCCTGGCCTTGGCCGTGTGTGCGTCCGCCCGAGATGCGGATGGCCGCCTCAGTGTAATCCGCGCGCCTCATAACGCCGCGCCCGCGGTGCTCTTGCCCGGCGCCACGTTCCACGCGATTCTCGAAGAGGAAGCGGCGCTCAAACTCACGGATTCCGAGCGGACCGTGACGCTCGCTGTAGAATGGACCCCTGCCGATGACGGACGGTGGCTCGCTGAATGTCATGCGCCGGATGATACGCCGCCAGGCGTTTACACTCTGGAAGCGGAAACGGACGAAGAAACGGATCGCAATCAACGAGCCGTCTATATCTGGGAAGAACTCCCCGATGTATACCTCGTGGCGCACGTCGCAGATCCGATGATAGGCGCGCAGGACGGAGACGCCGCTGAGAGGTTTTCCGATGCGATTGAGGATATCAATGCTTCCCCGGCCGAACTGCTGCTCGTCAGCGGACAGCTCACCGCGGATGATCAGCCCGAGCAGTTTGAACGCGTGTTCGAACTCATTGACGCGGCGCACGCCCCTACCGTGGTTTGTCCGGTCCCTGGCGTCCCGGCGGCGGACTACTTTCATGATCGTGCGTTTGTATTCCGTTTCGGCCGGGACGCGTTTTTGGTGTTTGATGAGACGCCTTTGCTGGACGCCAATCATCCGGACCGTTTCGCTGCGCGGCTATACCGGTATCGTCGAGAGATTAAGCCCGCCCGGTGGTCGATCGGGCTGACCGGCCATTATTCGCAACGGCAGAATATGCGCGCGCAGATAGCTCTCTTTATCGATGATCCCCTTAGCATGCTGATCGCGGCGCAACGGGGCGACCCCGAGGAAAGCCTGGAATACGCCTTCCCCTGGGGGGGCGCTTCGGTTGCCATGGCGCCGTCGCTGGAAACGGGCGCGGTGCGGTTCATCGAAGTCGCACCCAACGACCTCAATCCGCGGGAGCCCGAGGAATTGCCGCTGGCCGAAGAAACGGAAAACAGCGCCGAATAGGGGCAAGCATTGGCGGGCGCGTATTGGTTTAGCTATGCGGTTTGTGGCTGCCGCCGCGGCGCGGCCAGTTTGACGACGAGTAGTTCCAGCGCCAGGGTTCGGTCCACGCCTGTCGAGCGCAACATCAGCTCGGCTTCTATACAAAGCCGGAAGGCGTCGCGGAGTTTGCGCACACCCAGCTTGCGCACCAACGGACGGACTTTCTCGGCCTGGAAGCTGGGCACGCGGCGATCAGGGGGCGAGGCAGCCACGTAATACGCCGTCTTGAGCAGCCAGTTTATCGTGCCCATGATCTCCATTTCGCTCTTGCCCAACTCCATGAGTTGGCGCAGGCAGCGCAACGCCTTGGCGGTGTCTGACGCGGCGATGGCGTCGGTCATGGCCCATACTTCCTCCTCGGCCACGTCGGCGCAGGCCGCGGCCACGTCCTCGGCCCGGATCTTTCCGTTCTCGCCGACGTAGTTGCAAACCAGCCGTATAGCGTTCTCCACATCGGACAAGCGCGAACCCGCGCGCGTGGCGAGTTCCTTTACGGCCGCCGCCTCGATTTGCTTGCCCTCGGCCTTCACCTCCTGCTGAATCCATTCATGCAGTTCGTTGGAGCGCAGTTCCTCGCATCCGATGATGAGGCCTTGTTTCTCGCACGCCTTGTACAGCTTCGAACGGCGGTCTACGGCGCTGGCCACAAGGATCATCACAGCGGTTTCGGCGGGCGCCTCAAGATAGGAAATCAGTGGCCCGGATGCCGGCCCCTTTTCGAAATGCTGCGCCTCGTTCACGAGTACGACGCGTCGCTCAGCCAGGAATGGATAGGTTTCAGCGGTCTCGATGATCTCGTGGATGTCCGCCTCATCCGCATGAAATGAGGCGAAGGCCAGGTCCCGTGTTTCCGGCGTGACCAGTCGTTTGGTCAACTTCTCCGCGACGCGCTGAGCCAGGAGCGGTTCATACGAGGGGTGTTTCCTGCGCTCCGTTTTGTATGGACACAGAAGATATAGAGGCCTCACTGGTTCGTCATCGATGCGCTGCAAGAACTCCAGTGCGCGCATACGATTACCAAGGCTCCATCGTTCGATAGAAGACATGGGAGGCTAGCACTTCGAGCGCTTCCGACGCGGCCCGGTTCTCCTCCTCGCTGGTGAAGCTGCGAACGGAAGGCAGAAATACTTCAGCATTGCCACGCAATCGGTCGCTCGATTGGCCGGAAGCCAACGTGTAGTAACTCGTTTCGCCGGACAGTTGGTCGTCCTCCCACAGAATTTCGCCCGTTTGCTGGTCGGTTACGCGCGCGCCGGCGACAATGACGAGGATGAACTGGGTGACGTTGTCATCCTCGTCGTAACTCAGCCCGCGCATAGCGTAGTCCAGAATGACGCCCTCGACCAGCAGGTCCGCCTCGTCCCTGGAGACCAGCGTCAACCGGCTATCATAAAGGAACTTCCGGCTCAACGCGTTGGTCAACGGAGCCTGCATGTCATACTCGCGGCTGCGGTTCTCGAAGGGCGCCACATGGATCGTTTGATACTTGGGATCGAGCGAGCTGCGCATTGTATAGCCGCATCCCGCCATTCCCGCAACCAGAGCCAGCAGCAAACCGCCCGCTGCAAGTGAACGACACGTCTTCATCGTTGCGCCGGTTTCCAATGCTCAGTGGGGATCCGAAACAGCCTCGAGATTAGCGAGCGGACCTGCCCGCGGCGGGCCATGCTCTTCCAACCACGCCCGTGCGGTCTCGGCCGCCTCGGTATCGCCAAACTCGTCCACAACGATCTGATAATAGATTCGGGCGGACTCGAATTGACGCCGGTCTTCGTAGTAGCCGGCCGTCTCCAACCGCTGCTGGGCGATGCGCTCCTGCATCTTCTGGCGCGTCTCTTCCATGTCGTCCACGCGTTCATCGCCGGGAAACTGCGCACGGAAACGTTCGATGGCGTTGATGGTCTGGGCGCTGGGCGCTTGGTCATACGAGGGAGGAAGACTTGCGAGACGGTAGCATTGCACCAAGCCGTGGCTGGCATCGGCCACCCATTCAGAGCCTGGGTAGTCCTCGATGACGCGACGGTACTCGTATGCCGCCTCGGTGTACTTGCCCAGCGTGAACTTGCACAGGCCGACCTTGTACTGCGCTTCGGCGGCGGCCGGCGTGAACGGCTGATTGTCGATCACCGTGTTGTAGACCTCGATGGCCTGACGAACGGGCCGGTTGCCGAAGAAGGTGAACCATTGCTCCTGGTTTTCCAGCCCTTCCGCAAATAACCGATCGCCAATAGCGTATTGCCGGTCAATTACGTCCTGATACAGGTCGCTGCCAGGATAATTGGCTACAACCTCCTGATACTCGTTGACCGCGTCCAGATAGCGTCCGCGGCGTTCCTGGATTTCACCGCGGAGGAACTGATTCTGATCGGCCAAATCCGAGCCACTGTAGAAATCCATGAACTTCTCGGTTTCACGCAATGCCTGCCGGTATTGGCCATCGAGCATAAGGTTCCGGGCGTGTTCGAGTTGGAGTTCAGGCGTCTCCATGGGTAGACGCCTCATGTTGATCCAGCGGCCCGTCTGAGGCGACCAAGTCCACTGGGCGGTGGCCGCTACCTGGATTCCAAGAAACAAGACAGCGAGAGCGGCGCACATGTAGATTGTTCGTTGCTTTTTCACGGCTTCCAACGGTCCTCCTGGTTGCCATGCGTTTGCCTTGGGCCCCGCGGCGCGTGACCCGAACATAGGTTACGTTGAGTGGCTTATGATAGCATAGGGCGCAGTACGCAAGGCAATGTTTAATTCGCGGTATCCCTTTAGACGCATAACGGCCAAGAAGCGCGGGGCGCCCGCGGGGGAGACCATCACGCTACGGGCTCTTCTCGGGACGTTCGATTTCGATGTGGATTGCGCAGGGAACCGCTGCCGGTAAGTTGCGCGGCCGCAGAGCGTTGTGGTAGGCTTAGCGCTGATCCTGGTTGGAGAGATTCCGCCCTTTTCCGTTCTCGGCATGAGAATCCCGGAAACCCTGTCTTTCAGGGCATCTCTGTGCATAATCCAGCGTAGAAATGCATTCTTAAGGAGTATTTGTGAGCGAACGCACCTTTGTAATGGTGAAGCCGGACGCCATGGCCCGCCGCTTGCTCGGCGCCATAATTGGCCGGTATGAAGCCAAAGGCTTGAAACTGGTTGGAATGAAATTTCAGGTGGTATCACGTGAGCTCGCCGAGCAGCACTACGTTGAACACCGGGATAAGCCCTTTTACAACGATCTCGTGGGTTTCATTACTTCGGGGCCGTCTGTCGCGATGGTATGGGAAGGGCCAGGCGCAGTGGACATGGTCCGCGCGATGAACGGCGTCACGAACAGCACGAAAGCGGCTCCCGGCACGATCCGCGGCGACCTGGGTTTGGCTACGCAGCAAAATCTGGTTCATGCGTCGGATTCGCTGGAGACGGCGGAACGAGAGATAGCGCTCTACTTCAATGCCAGCGATCTGTGCGAATACACGATGCCTGATGAAGGCTGGCTGGGTATACTGGACTGACACGGCCGTTGAGGCCCGTCGAACGAACTATGACACACGAATTACCAAGCTTAGAGGAAAGGAGAATAGCGGATGGCAGGCGGAAGAAAAGTGCGGCGCGCCAAGATATCGAAGCATAAGCGCAAGAAACGGCGCCGCGCTAATCGTCATAAGAACAAGTAGCCCGCACCGCTTGGCCTTCTCGGCGTGAAATGGTTTTCTATCGGCCCCGGCCATCGGGGCCGATTGCCATTGACTGGAGGCCTGCGCGGCGTGAGGGCTGCGCCGAGGGGTAGCGTGGGCCAGCGAGGTCCTGTGCGCACCCGTAGGCGAGCCGTGGACGCATTAGTCAGTGAAGCGCTCCGCGTTTATGGCGGCAACGTTAG
The DNA here is from genome assembly GCA_003552485.1 of Candidatus Hydrogenedentota bacterium. Lineage (GTDB taxonomy): Bacteria > Hydrogenedentota > Hydrogenedentia > Hydrogenedentales > SLHB01 > PUMX01. The sequence continues at coordinate 3,745 of PUMX01000123.1, read as the reverse complement.
AGGCTGGCATGATACCGGTGGCGCAAAGCGGGTTCATCGAGTCAACGTATCCTTGACCGCCTCAAGGCCGAGTAGCGAGTCATCGGCAGAGCGAGAACTCTGTATCCTAGATTACAAAGCTCCCCTAAACGGCGCATACCGCTTTAAGGTCATGATAAACTAAGGGGTTCCAAGACGCGCTCGATGCAAGAGCCAGCACATGCTGCGGCGTCTAATGATGCAGCACCGGAGGGGGCAGCCCCTGATTGCGGGCAATGCGAAGCCTTCGACACAGGAGGAAGCAACTATGGCGGATGAAGACCGCAAGATCATCGTTGACGAAGACTGGAAGCAGCAAGTTCAACGCGAAAAGGAAGAGGCGCAGCGGCGCTTGAATGAACAAGCCGCGTCCTCAGCCGATGAGGCCGAGGCTCCCGCTGAGGAACAGCAACAGAGCGACGAGCAGGCGGACGCCGATCCCCATTTCATGTCGCTCATCGGCAGCCTGGTCACCCAATCGATGTTCGCGCTCGGCATGGTCCCTCAGGAGGGGCAACAGCAGGTGGCCGTGGATATCAATCAAGCGAAGCAGCTTATTGATATGCTGCTCATGCTGCGCAACAAGACGCAGGGCAACCTGACCGATGATGAGTCCGGGCAGCTCAATGAGGCCATCGGAGAGCTTCAGCGAGTGTACGTGATGCGCGCACAGCAGGTGCAAGAGGCCCAGATGAAACAATCGGGCGTGGATCCGAATAACCTCAAAACCGAATAACACATTCGAAGGGACAGCAATGCCGGGTTATGTGGTAGTGGGGATGCAGTGGGGCGACGAAGGCAAGGGCAAAATCGTCGACTACCTCACCGAGCAAGTAGACATGGTGGTGCGCCACCAGGGAGGCAACAACGCCGGCCATACCGTAGTGGCCGGGGGACACACGACCATCTTGCATCTGTTGCCGAGCGGTATCCTCCACCCCGGGCGGGTCTGCGTAATAGGCAATGGCACCGTGCTGGATCCCGCCGTGCTGGTGAATGAAATCGAGGGTGTCGCCGAGGCGGGTCACCAGCTTGAGGGGCGGTTGTTCATTTCGGACTGCGCTCACATCATTATGCCGTATCACAAGCGGTGCGAAGGCGCGCAGGAGCGGTTCCGCGGCAACGCCAAGATCGGCACCACGGGCCGCGGCATTGGGCCGGCTTACGCCGATAAGGCTGACCGCCTCGGCATTCGCTTTGGCGATCTCATCGATTTCGAGTGTTTCAAGACCAAGCTTGAGAAAGTGTTGGCCTACAAGAACGCGCTGTTGCAGGACGTCCTCAATGAAGAGCCTTTCAACTTTCAGGATGTCGTCGATGAGTACGCTCGCTATGCCGAACGCTTGCGCCCGTTCGTGGCGGATGGCGTCAGCATTGTTCACGACGCGTTACGCTCCAATAGACGGATTATGTTCGAGGGCGCGCAAGGCGCCATGCTCGATATCGACCACGGCACATTCCCCTACGTGACCAGTAGCACGACCGTAGCGGGCGGCGTGTGTGCCGGAGCAGGCGTGGGCCCAAGCGTCGTAAAGGGCGTGGTCGCGATCGTGAAAGCCTACACGACGCGGGTGGGCGCGGGGCCGTTTCCCACCGAGGAAATCGGCGAAGTCGGCGAGCGGCTGCGGAATGAGGGCCAGGAGTTCGGCGCGACGACCGGCCGTCCGCGCCGTTGTGGATGGCTCGACTTGGTGCAATTGCGGCGGGCTGTGTTGCTCAATGGGGCCACCACGATTGTGCTGACCAAAGCCGACGTGTTGAGCGCGTTCGACGTCATCCGCATCTGCACGGGATACGAATCAGAGGAGGGACGCATCGAGATGTTTCCTTCCCAGACAAGCGAGCTCGAGCGCGTGACGCCCGTGTACGAGGAATGGCCGGGCTGGGGCGTAGACCTCGCCGAGTGCACATCATGGGACGAGCTGCCGCCCAATGCGAAGGCCTATTTCCAGCGTATCGAGGAATTGGCGGGCGTGCCCGTGAGCATTGTCAGCGTCGGACCCGGCCGCGAGCAAACTATCCTTCGCAGCGATCCCTTCAGCCATTGAGCGGGACGGGGGCTATTCCAGCGCGTCGAGATTCCGTATCGGCTGGTCCGGCATCTCGGCCGCGTCGAGATCGTCCAGGCTGATCCGGAGCACCTCGACCGTTTGCTTGCCTCCGGAAAAGGCGATGAGCAGATGCCCGTCGTGTTCGATGACGTGGGGATAATCGACTCTCCGCCCGCCCACGAGATGAACCATCGTGTGAAACACGAGGCCATCATCGCTGATCGCCAGCGCCAAAGGATCGCGTTGCTCTGGGTTCGGGTTCGAAACAAGCACATAGCGTCCATCGCTCAGCTGAAGCCCGTTAATTTTCGAGCGGGCGTCCGGAAAATTGGTTTGTACCGGCGGGCTCCACGTGCGGCCGTTGTCCGTCGAAAACGACCGGAATATCCAACCGCTGTGCCGGTTGTCGCGGAACACCGCCGCGTGATTGCCGTCCGGCAACTCCCACCAGTACGGTTCCTCGGCTGACAATGCGTCTGCTGATCCAAGCACGGGAAAGGATTCCCAATCGTCGATCGCGTCTACACCGCCGACAATGAAGTGCACGCCGGTCTCCGTGTAGTCGTATGTGCGCCGCGACATCATCCACTCGCCCGTAGGCAAGCGCTTGGGCGGGAAATTGTTGATGGTATTGTCAAAGACGACGCCGATGTCTTCCCATTCTTCGTCATCACTGTTCCAGCGAAACGCGCGCAGTTCCAAGCTGGGCCCGAAGAACCCCGCTGCTTCGTCGAGCGAGGCGAGCGCGAGTAATTCGCCGTCGCGCACCCAGAATCCTCGCGAGATCCAACGATAGCCCTCGTCGGTCCGTGTGCCGTAGTGGGGTGAATCTTCGTCGGAGTCCGGCGGGAACGGGGTCATGTATTCTGGCGCGCTCCACGTCACGCCGTCCGGACTCGTGGCGTAGGCGACGCGCTGGCCGACCTGGTCTTCCACGCCCGGCCCGTCGCTCCACATAAGCCAGTACTGATCCTCGTGAAACAAAAGGTAATTGTGTTGATTGACGCCGTCATGCGGCCGCGCGTCGCTCACAAGCACATGCTCCATGCGAATGCGGGGCAGCCGCGTGAAGTCGATATCATGCGGATCGTCGGGAACCCACTCACCCTCGAGCATCAGGGGGGATTCCGGATTCTCCTCCGGGTGTGGCCGCTCAACGGCCTGCGCGCCAGTGGCGCATCCCAACATGCAACCCAGCGTGATGACTAACACCCCGTTAAAAGAACAAAGCTTCATGGTAATGGCCCCCCTTCTTGATTATCCACGGTCGCGAACGAGTCTACACTGGTCGGCCCGGACGCGGCAAAGTGAGGCGAAAGCCTTGTTTCATTTCGTTAGTCTGCACCGCCTTGACCAGCGCTCTTTAGCAACACGAGCAACATGCGAAGCTGAGTCGTAGCGTGCACGCTGTGTTCTAGCTCCGCCGCCATGTGAACGAAGGAACCGGCTTTCACCGGATGTATCTCCTCGCCCAAGCCGACCGAGCCTTCGCCGTCGATGAAGTATAGAATCGCCGGTTTCGAGGCCGTATGTTCAGAAAGCTCCTGGCCCGGACCAAACCCGAAGAGCACAACTTTGACGTGGTCATCGGCGTAGACGGTCCGGCTCACGATGCCATCCTCCGGCGGCGTGGTGTCTTGGACGATGTCCTCTAGATATGTGTAGGGGAGGTTCAT